>JAGGTC010000210.1 GCA_021163945.1 Deltaproteobacteria bacterium
TATAGGCAATAAGCTAATAAAGAATATGCCTGAGTATACTAGACCTATTTGGGCTTGAAGCCTGTTATATTTATAGATTTTTAGAAAGATTACTGTGCCTATGGTTAAAAAAATTGGGCCTATCCATGTCCCCCAAGTTGGTATATAAGGCATATAAGAATAAAAAGGCCAAGGAAAGATCAAACTCTTGAGATAAAAGCCAGTTGTCCTGATTAAAGAAAGAGGATTAAAGTGCCATCCATAGATGCGAAAGCCGGAAAGCTTAGAGAACATATAAACAATGGCTATGCCTATAATCAGCAATAAACAAATATTGAAAAATCTATCTCTTTGTGGCCGATAAAGCATTGGCGCTATCCAAATACCTTCTATCAATAGGATTGGCACTAGGATAACGGCCATCTCTTTAGAGGCCAAGGCAAGGAGAAAGAAAATAAGTATGAAAATGAATAGCCTTTTTTCTCCCCTTTCCCAATACAATTGGGTAGCAATAAGGGTTAAAAGCGAGAATAGGCTTACTAGGATATCGGTTCTACCAGCAATCCAGCTAACTGACTCTACATGTACTGGATGTAATGCAAAGACTAGGGCAAGCAGAAATGGGGCAGAAGGTTCTACCTCCAATTTAGTCAGAATTTTACGAATCAAAATAAAGAATAATAAAACATTTGCAGTATGTAAGATAATGTTTGTTAAATGATAGCCAAAAGGGCGATATCCCCATATAAGGTAATCTAGTAAAAATGATATTTGAGTTAAGGGGCGGTAATAAATGGAGCTAGGTTTATAAATATTTAAGCCTTCAATGTGTTGAATTTGTTTAAAGATAATGTCTTTGTCATCCCAGACAAAGCCATTTTTTAATGAGGGGCAAAAGAACAAAATGGTAAAAATGGCCAAAACAAAATATTCTATTACCGCAGATTGCTTGTGCTCCATATCCTTCCATCTTCTGTAAGATAAAAACTCCCACCATAGGGGTCTTCTGGGATAGTAGAGATGATATTCTGCTTGATAAGGGAGTTTAACTCTAAGGGCAAATGGCCGTATATCTCTTTATATCTTTCTACTGCCCTTTCCAAAAAGGAAATGGCCTGGAGGGCCTTAAGGCGTTTTTTCAATCGACCCCTGATCTTTTTTTCCTTTGTCATTTTTAATTGTTCCTGCAAGAAGGCAATGGCAATCCTTGTCTCCCTTCCCTTAACGGCCAAACGAGAGGCCAGCAGAGGGAGATAAGTGGGGGCATTAGGCAACTTGCTGGCCATAAGGAAATAGTTGGCAGCTACTTTATTGTCATGTTCAAAATAGAAACTAATAAAACCAAGATAAAATGGGATCTCCCATCTATTGTTAAGGTAATTTAGGCCCCTTTTCAATATTTTTTTTGCCTCTTGTAACCGTCCCTCCCAGGGTAGGCTAACCCCTGCCATCCAGTAAGGTTCAAAGTAATAGGGGTCAAGGTAGCTGGCCAGATATAAGGCCTTGCTTAACCACAGACTCTCTGTTTTTTTAAACTTGGCCATGCCGCTGTAAAAAATAGCCGCCTTCATCAAAAAATAATCACTACTTAAAGGGGGAAATTCTGCACTTAAAAGCAGGGCCGACTCTGGCCTGGGCAGGGGTGAGGTTGTCCACTCTTTCAGATTCCACTCTACTTTTGTGTTTATCCATGCACTTAAAAAAAGGCAAATCAGGCCTATAAGGCAGCGCATTTTAATTAAGCTCCCGTCTGTCAAAGATAAAAGATGCAAAAAGAAGTAGCGAGGCCGTATAGGCCAGACCATAAAGGAGGCTTAATCCCAAATTGCCTATATTGAGCGGCAGATTATGGACCGCTATTGTCTTTAAATCTAGTAAAGAAAGGTTGGGGAAGAGCCAGTAAGCAAGTTTAAAGAGTGACTTAAGTATAGGGGTTATATTTTCCCCAACCTTGCTTTCTAAAATCATCTTTACATTTTGCAAATTTGCCCCGATGAAGTAAATCAATAGAGAAAAGGAAAAGGCCACCAAGGCACTGCTAGTGAAGCTACTAAAAAAGATCCCTACAGCAATTAAAAGGCACATTTTAAGATTTAAATAAACAAAGGCCAGTAGGTGTTTACCCCAGGCAATCTGAGGTACATGGTAGATTTTGGCTGTTTTCCAGAAATAAAAGAGGGTAATAAGAAAAACAATAAAACCCACAAAGATAGCAAATATTGTTAAAAAACTCAGTCCCAAGAACTTTCCTAAAATATATTGCCAGCGGGCAATGGGTTTGGAAACTACTAAATAAATGGTTTTTTTATCTAGATCTTTAGCAATAAGATGGGTACTCAAAAATAGGGCCACAAAAAGGCCAAGCAAAGAAAGACCAGAAAGACCTATATCTTGGGTAACCTTCAAGATATCACCAATAGACAAATCAGCTAAAAAACCAGAACCTATTAATAAGAGCCCAACAAATATGAGTACCCCTAAAAACACCCTCTCCCTTATACCTTCTTTAAACGTAACCTTAGCAATACTTATGATTTTGCCCACTTTTGTATTTCTTCCCTGAAGGTTTCTTCAATATTGTCAGGTTTACCTAAAAATTTTAGCTCACCCCTTACAATCAAGGCCACCCTATCACAGACTGTTTCTACATCATGTAGGATATGGGAGCTAAAAAAGATGGTCTTCCCCTCTTCTTTTAAAGATTTAATTAAATCCATTATCTCCATGCGGCCAATAGGGTCAAGCCCTGAAAGGGGTTCATCCATAATAATCAACTCAGGATTGGCAATCAGGGCCTGGGCAATCACAAGCCGCTGTTGCATGCCTTTTGAGTAGTGCCTAAGTTTGAGGTCCATTGCCTCTTTAAGGCCAACCTTCTCTAATAATTTTAATGCATGCTCCATAAAATTCTTTTTAGAGAGGCCATATAATTCTCCAGCAAAGTGGAGGAATTCTGCCCCAGTAAGGTGATCATAGAGGGCTGGTTGTTCTGGTACAAATCCAACCTTGGCCCTTGCCTTGGGATGAGAGCATGGGAGATCAAACAACCTTGCCTCCCCCCTATCTGCAAAGATTAGCCCCATCAGAATCTTAATAGTGGTACTTTTTCCTGCCCCATTGGGCCCTACAAAGCCAAAAATCTCACCTTGTTCTACGGCAAAGCTCAGGTTTTTTACAGCCAGAATCTTTTGCCTTAGTCCCTTTTTATAAGTCTTATAGATCTCTTTTAAACTAATAGCAGA
>JAGGTC010000051.1 GCA_021163945.1 Deltaproteobacteria bacterium
ACCCATCAGATATTGCCTTACCAGATAGTGGTGAATATGCAGATTATACAACCTATAATCCTTTAGCCCCTATAGCTAGACCCGAAAGCACTTTAACAGGTATGACAGCAGCAAGCTCAACTGTAACACCAGGAGAGGATCAGGTTTCTTGTCTTTCCTGCCATAGAGCGCATGGAAGTCCATATCCAGATATGCTCAGATGGGATTATGAAAATGAGTGTAAAGCAGGCTCATCAAGCTCAAAATGTGGCTGTTATGTCTGTCATACAAAAAAGGGTGGTTAAGGTCTTTGCAGGCTGTTGGAAAAAGTCATTTTTTCCTCACATCAGTCATAGATTAACAAGAGCAGGTCTGCAGGCAGACAGGAATTAGGACTGGTAAGTCTATTGGCCTTCAAGGTTATCCAGAATTTTACTTGACACATAGTTCTAGGAATATATAATTAACAAAAATGTTAATTATTTGTATCTATGAAATATATAAAGTTACGCCGGCTAAATAAACGCCTTTATTTTAAAGACAGATGATTTGGCAGATGCCCTTGGCAAACCAAGTGAATATTTTTGGCAGGAGGCACTAATTGGGATGCCTTAGTGGAAAGTATCATCCCCCTTTAGAGATCATACCCAAAATAGAGCTAAATTACAGGTCAGATATAACCATAACCTCTTTAGAAGATTTGATTAAAAATAGTATTTTCGATATTTGCTATTAAACGGACTAAAGATGGTTTATATTGACCTTCTAAGGGGTGTACCTCTTGGATGCCATTTAGTCTCTATAGCCAGAGCAGGGGATGCAAAGATCCTGGCCATTCTTTACCCTGATATATGGCTCAAATACATACTCCCCACACTTTTCACACCTTGCCCTCTGCCATGAACCTTTGGGCCTTTCAAACCTAAAATCCGGCAACTCCTCAACCTTAAACATCTCATCCTCATTAGCAGTAAGCACTGGTTCAATGGCCTTTTTACAGACATCATAAGGTATCTTTGAGGGCTCAATCCCCCTTTGGCGGTATTTAAAAAAGTCTGCCCTATGAACCCTATCAATGAATTCTGGCCTTACTGAGATACGGATGGCCACTTCCCCCGGTCTGTAAAAGATAGCAGCATACTTTCCATAGTTAAGGCGCTCCATAAGCAGCTTCCCATAGGTACAGCCTGTGGCTGCCTGAAGCCCGTCTATCATACATGTTTGAGGGTGCCTATCTCCCATCTCAGGAAGGCAAAATACGCCATGATCCCTTACCCTATTAATCCCAAGCCTTTTTAGAGCAAGTATGCCCATTCTATAGCCTATGGGCATAAATGGGCAGTAGTGCCCATGAAACTCAAATACCCAATCCGGAATCTCAAACATCTCTTTACCTCCCATGAAATGCCGAATAAATCATAAAGAGGGCAACAAAGATAAGGAGATAACCAAAGTATTTTTTGTGTTTCTCCCTTTCTATCTTTACACCGACCCTTGCCCCTATCTGTGCACCAAGGAAAACAGCAATGCCCAAAATAATGGCCAACTTTGGGTCAAAGTGACCTACCAGGGCATGCCCAATAAGCCCGGTTAAGGCCGTTATGCCAATCATCAGGCTTGATGAGCCAACAGCAATCTTCATTGAGACCCCACCAAGCAATACCAGGGCAGGCACCTTAAAGAGACCTCCCCCTACCCCTAACATGCCTGCCACAAATCCGGCCAAAAACATAATGGGAAGGACAGTAAAAACATTTATGCTATAGACATATTCCCCTACTTGGCGATGCAAAAAGTACCAGGCATTTTTTATAGCCGTCCTTTCCTTAATGGGTATTATCATAAAATAGGCGCCAATGATTAGGATAAAGGCAAAGGTGAGTTTAGAAAACCAGGTAGGAAAGTGGGGGGAGAGATACCCACCAAGGAATGCACCCAAATTTGTTGGTGGCTCAATTATCAAGACCAGGAGCCAGTCTATCATCTTCGCCCTTTGAAATACCAATATGGCCGAGAGTGTGGCTGCTATAATCAATACCTGGCTTGTAGCTGCAGCCCTGTATAAGGGTATGCCAAAGGCGAGGAGCATAGGCACATAGATAGCACCACCTCCCTGACCAAACATCATAAAGATGACTGATACAAGAAAAAAGATAGAAAAGAGGATTAATAGTTCTAAAGTCATTTATTTACCTTCTAAGGTGTGTTTCCTGGGCCCTTTTTAATATCTCCTTTATCTCCCTATCCTCATCTAGCCGGGAAATTTCCTTTAAAATCCCTTTAATAAGTGGGGATTCAAGTTCTTTTCTTATCTGGTAGATAATCCACTGTCCTTCTCTCCTACCTTCCAAAAATCCTGCCTCTTCTAGTATTCTCAAATGCCTTGAGACATTTGGTTGACTAAGGCCAAGTACTGTTTGAAGCTCACATACACACATATCTTCTCTTGAGAGCAGCATTCTCAAGATCTTTAGCCTTGTTTCATCCCCTAGTGCCTTTGCTACCTTTATAAATTGCTTCAAGAGCATATAAATATATTTACATATGCAAATATATTGTCAAGGATATGTAGCTTTAAATAATAGGCCTTTAAATTATATCAATTTTTGACTATATTTGATTTGGCCTGATGTTTGTTATTTGTCTAGCAAAAAAGGCTTGCATTATAGCGGCTTTTCTGCTAATGAAGAATAAAACACTAAGAAAGGAGGTGTAAAAATTGAACAAGACCGATTTAATAAACACAGTGGCGGATAAAACGGGGATGAAAAAGGTCCAGGTCAGTACTATTGTCAATGCTGCATTTGATGCAATCAAGGATGCCCTTAAAAATGATGAGAAGGTTGGGATCCCTGGTTTTGGTACATTTGTGGTAGTAGAAAGGGCTGCCAGAGAGGGTAGGAATCCAAAAACTGGTGAGCCAATTAAGATTGCTGCAAGGAAGGTAGTGAGGTTTAGAGTAGGTAAGGACTTGAGGGAGATAGGAAAATAGAAAAAGCGCCCCGCTTTTAAAAGCGGGGCCAAAATAGATGATACCCCTAAAAGATACAATACCTTCTAGGACATTTCCCATCATTACTATTTTTCTTATAATTATCAATGTCCTTATCTTCTTTTTTGAGGTCTCTTTAGGCCCAAATCTGGAAAGACTATTATTTACTTATGGGTTGATACCCAAAAGATATTTCCTGGTCTCTCATTTGAATCGATATATGCCATTTTTTACGGCCA
>JAGGTC010000216.1 GCA_021163945.1 Deltaproteobacteria bacterium
CAAAAATAATATGATGAATAAGTTGAAAAAGTTTTTCTCGTTCAATCGGCGAGAGATTCACGTCTCCGACTTAGTGTATTGCTTGAGAAAAGCATACTTCCGCAGGATTAACGGGTCCACTGTAACCGATGAACAAGTACTACATTTTATCCGCGGGCAAAGCCTACACGCACTCTTAGAGAAGTTATACCCGCAAAATGAGATTATCGTAATGTACGACGGATTTTTCGGGACGATGGACGCGTTTGACCCCGAAAAAGACGCCGTAGTGGAGTTGAAAACCGTTCAGGAGATGTACAGCGTCGGCCCGTATGAGCACCACCTAAAGCAGTTGCAGTACTACCTCACGATGACGGATAAGCGCATCGGCTATCTAATATACCTAATTCTCGGCCAAAAAGAGCTTAAAGTTTTCCGCGTAACCCTAACCGATGAAGACGTAGAAGACTTGCGAAAAGAGTTGAAGAAGCGCAAAGCCCTATTAGAGAGAGCACTCGCCGAGAAAAACTTCGAAATCTTGCCCGTCGTCACCGATTGGCAGTGCAGATACTGTGAATTTTACGACATCTGCGTCGGGAAGAAAGAAAAGGAAAAGGAAGAGGAGGAATGAAGTGTGGAGGAAGAATACACAGAAAAAGAAAAAACGATAAAATGGTTCTTGAAGGAGATAGTCGGCGAACACCTTTTCTTTCTGTTAGACGCATTTGTAGAATTCAGCGCACGTGACGAATTAGAGAAGAAAGTTGATGATATTATTAAATTCACAATAAACCATCTTAAAAAGAATTGAGAGGTGATTGTGAAAATGGGATTAACACCAAGTCAAAAAATCGATTATCTGGAGGAAAAAATACCGTATGAATATTTCTCGGCGCTCGATAGATTGATTGACGACCTATACTGTCTGGTGGTGTACAAGCACAACATGAAACGTATTAAAGAGATACTCGCGAAGTTAAAAGATATCGCCGATGAGGTAGAGGAGGAATGGAAGAGATGAACGAGAAAGAAGAAAAAGTGGGAAAGATACGGAAGGCTGGCCGAATTTGGCTACTGTTCCACATGTTCAGAGATAGACACCTCACACTTATAAAGATATACAATCTACTCAAAACCCTCATTTTACCTGTTGTTGCCTTTGAAATCCTCGTCTTCTTGGCGACTTCCCTGAAAATCAGCGTGATGTTCGAACCTAACTTACGGGATCCTTTGCTTATTATTACATCTATCGCAACTATCGCAACTATTTTCCTTTACTTTTTTGTCTGGCAGTCTTTGGAATTTATGTGGCGTAGATTCCTACGCAAACATGAATCTGAAAATGAATATAGGGGTGAATAATAAAATGTTAGTTGATAAATTGACAGATGAAATGCGAAACTTGATTTGTGAGCTCTTAGACAGTAAATTAGTCCACACCATAAGCATCCCACAACGCGGTGAAAAATTCTATGAGGGTGTGATATGCACCTCGGAATATACCCTAAATCTGGAGGAAATAAGACAAATAAACGCCATCGCGAATAAATACGGCTTCGAAATTGATTATATTGCCGGAGCAGAGGACTACGACATCAAAATCAGTATTTTTAAGATTGAGGAAGAAGATGAGAATAAGAAAAAGAAGGTGAGTAAAAAATGAGTGGAAGATGGAAAATAAAAAGAACCATTATTCGCTTGGAGAGCGATAGAACACTCGTTGATGATATAGTTACTAAAACTGTCGGCCCAGAAGAGGGCTTTGAAACACAAAAAGACGCCTTGAAATATATAGTTGAGCATAATTTTGTTATTGCGACAGTAGATAATCTCAAAAAAGAAATTTGGCTACGACCTATAGAAAAACGCTAGAGGTGGTTAAAGTGAATGATATTGATTGGAAAACCTATTGGAAGTATGTAAGAATGAGTAGCATGCTGAACTGGTGGCCGAAAATCAAGGATGTCGACGTGCCAAAGCCCAAAACAGAAATCTTAGAACTGACAACTGAAGAACTGGCGCAACTCGCGGGCTATGAAAAACTAAAAATGAAAACGTACACAAAGGTGATTGAATTCGCGAGTAAAATCGGTTTTCCTTTGTTCATAAGAACCGATCAGTATTCCGCAAAGCACCACTACAAGGATACTTGTTATGTCCCAGATCTTCCTGTTTTGATGCAACACATCGCAACATTATTACAAGAGGCATCAAATGTTAATATGGTGGGGCTCCCCACGAGAGCCTTAGTTTTCCGCGAATTCATAGAACTTAATTATGGGTTCAAAGCGTTCCACGACCTGCCCATCGCAAAAGAACGCAGATATATGATACGAGATGGTGAAGTTGTCAGGCACTTTCCCTATTGGCCCGAAGAGGCTATCAGATTCTGGAGCGTTGAGGAGCCTAAGAACTGGCGTGCAACCTTGAAAAAATTAAACGCCGAAACCGAAGAAGAAGTGAAACTCCTGACAAAGTACGCCGAAAAAATCGCAAAGGCCATCGAAGGCTTCTGGTCCGTGGATTTCGCCCAAGCGAAAAACGGGACGTGGTACCTTATAGACATGGGACGTGGGGAAATATCTTGGACGCCCGAAAAACAAAAAGAAAGAGAAGAGCAAAAAAAGGAATTGGAAAAGGAACTCAAAGAATTCCTTGAACTAGTTGAAGGTAAAGATGAAGGTGAAGGTGATGAAAATGACGCCCATAGAAAAGAGTATCCTCATAATTGATGCCATCTCCTTACTTTTTATCTTTTTCGGGAGAACTCTCATAGGTGTAGTGATGTATTTGATTTTTTTGGTGTTCATTCATGAAAAATACTTGAAAAATGAAGATGGAAAAGAGGAAGAAGAGTTAGAGCGATTTTTTACTTTCTCCCGTCAAAATAAAAAATGAAGGAGAGATAAAAAATGCGAAGTGAAAGTATCCTTGAAAATTCCAAAGGAAATAAAGGTTATTTAAAAGTATCGAAAAAATACTATATTTGTCACTTATGTCACAAGTTATTTTCTATTATTATTATTTATTTTAGTAAAAGAAGTAATATAAATTTAATACATAATAGAAATAAGCCTGTGACATCTGGTACACCTGTGACAGTTAGAGGTTTATTATATTCTTGAGGTGGTATAA
>JAGGTC010000029.1 GCA_021163945.1 Deltaproteobacteria bacterium
CTCAAAAATAATAGATATCAAGAATCTTTAAAGACTATAAATAGATTAAAAAGACTGCTGGGTTTAAAAAATGAAATTCGATCTTTGTGTTTAGGTGCTATGGTTATTGGCAGCTCACCCAACTCATGGTTTAAATCAATACTCATAGATAAGGGGATCAAGGATGGTCTAAAGATCCACACGCCCATAATAGCACCTGAAGGCCTAGTAGGACAGGTAATAAATGTTAGTTCCCATTATGCAAAAGTATTGTTGATTACTGATTATAATAGCAAGGTCTCAGTTATATGCAGTAGGAGCAGGGCAAGGGGTATATTTGTGGGACAAGGTAGTAGAAATGGTAAAGTAGAGTATGTACTTAAAGATGAAGATATCAAACCGGGTGATATACTTATTACATCTGGACTAGAAGGTATATTCCCAAAGGGCATAGTAGTAGGTAAGGTATTGGATGTAAGGGATCAAAAGGAAGGCCTGTTTAAGGAAATATGGGCCAAGACGGCCGTAAATTTTGGACACTTAGAAGAAGTCCTAGTACTTGTTGGAGAAAAGACTTGTTCTCCCCTGAAATAAAAACCTTTACCATCTATCTTGGGATAATGGGCCTTTCACTCCACCTGACTATCTTTCCTTTTTGTGATTTGGTAGATTATGTAGGATGGATATTGCTATCGCTGACCATAATCCACCTCAATCTTCATGCCCCAAAGGGGTATATAGTAATTACTGTCTTATTTGGATATCTCTTGGATATATTTGTAAGCCCTAGAGTAGGTTTATACTTGACTGCATATTTAATGCTCTTATGGATGATCCCAAAAATCAAAAAGAGGGTGGCCTGGCAAAATATCTGGGGTTGCCTTATCCTATCAATCCTATTTTTGTTATTTATCCAAATATGGATAGTCACTTTGACCCTATTCCTGGATATAACACACTTGAGTCTGGTCTCCTTAAGAGGCATTATTACTAAAGGCCTAATCGGGGCCATATTTTCTCCTATATTGTTTAGATTTTATGATAAGATAATTATTTAGTCATGCCCCTTAATCAAAAAAGGCAATTAGAGGAATGGCAACGCAGGATCAAACACCTCTCTATTGTGGTTACCTTTTGCTTTGGTATAATCTTTTTGCGTTTGTGGCACTTACAAATACTGGATGGAGAAAAATATAGGGCACTTTCAGAGAACAATCACCTCAGGGTCGAATTTATCTCACCTTGTCGTGGCCTCATCTACGACCGTCATGGGATATTGATAGCAAAAAACAGTGCTTGCTTTAACCTATTTTTATATCCAGACCTTATAGACAGCCCAAAAAGGTATGCCGCATTTTTGGCAGGTATTTTAGATAAGGAAGAAGGGGAGTTATTTAGCTATCTAAAAAGGTCAAAAAAGAGGTATCCCTTTAGGCCTATCTTGATACAAAGGTCACTCTCCTGGAAGCAGATGGCCTATATTGAGGGTCATCACTTTGAGTTTCCAGCCTTGGCAGTGAAGATAGAGCCTATAAGGGTATACTACCCCCTGGCCAGCCACCTTGTTGGTTACATAAGTGAGATTACCAGGGAGCAACTGAGACAGGGAAATTTTCCAAAGGCAAGGGGGGGTGACTTGGTAGGCCAGTGTGGGGTAGAGAGGACATATGAAGACCTACTCTCGGGCATAAAGGGGAAACGCCTCCTAGAGGTAGATGCTGTTGGAAGGGAACTCAGGTTAATAAAAGAGATTGAATCAAGACCAGGATATAATCTATACCTTACAATAGATGCAAGGCTACAAAAATATGCAGAGGAATTTTTAAAGAAAAAGGTAGGGGCCATCATCTGCTTAGACCCCAATACAGGGCAGATACTGGCCATGGCCAGTTCCCCTACATTTGATCAAAATTTGTTTGTCAGGGGTATAGACCCCAAGACCTGGTCAAAGCTAAAAAATGATCAAAATAAGCCCTTTCAAAATCGTGTAACCTCAGGTCTCTATCCGCCTGGCTCTTTATTTAAGGTAATTACTGCTATTGCAGGCCTAGAAGAGGGGATAATCTCACCCCACACAAAATTTTACTGCAATGGCAGATATAAGTTTGGGAACCGGGTCTTCCACTGCTGGAAGGAGAGTGGGCATGGTTGGTTGGATGTAAAAGAGGCACTAATACAATCCTGTGATGTGTTTTTTTATAAATTGGGTGAAAAACTTGGGATTAAATGCCTAAGTAGGTATGCAAAGGCCTTTGGTCTTGGTCAAGATACAGGTATTGAAATAAATGAGGCAAAGGGATTGGTCCCTACCCCTGTATCAAAGTGGGCTATATGGAGGAGGCCTTGGCAAAAGGGGGAGACATTGAATGTAGCTATTGGGCAGGGCCCCCTGTTGACCACCCCCCTTCAGGTGGCTGTATTTTTTTCTGCCATTTGTAATGGTGGTGTAATTTATAAACCACAGATATTACTCAAGGTAGAAGACAGCAAAGGTGAGGTAATAGAGGAGATCAAGCCTGTTGTAAAGGGTAGATTGCCTGTTCATAAACAGACCCTAGACCTGATTGTCAAGGCCCTGGCTGGGGTAATGGAAAGCCCATTGGGTACAGGCTATAGGGCAAGGTCAGAGAAGATACCCATTGCTGGTAAGACGGGAACGGCGCAAGTGGTCTCCATCCCAAAAAAGGGTAAAAAATTACCTTATATTTATAAGGATCATGCCTGGTTTGCAGGCTTTGCCCCAGTACATAATCCAAAAATAGTGGTAGTGGTATTGATTGAACATGGTGGGCATGCCTCAAGCACAGCTGCCCCCATTGCCAAGGATATTATAGAGGCCTATTTTACAGGTTAAATGGAGCACAGATTTAATTGGGGAATAATAACAGTAACGTTATTAATAGCAATTATAGGGCTTTTGAGCATTTATAGTGCCAGCTACCGGCTAGAGAGGGCTACCCTTTTTTATAAACAAGTCTGCTGGGTCATCCTAGGCATTGTATCTATGACTATTGCCATGTTTGTCAATTATTATCAATTAAGATTCTATATCTATCATTTTTATGTGGTGATATTGATTCTATTGTGTAGCGTCTTGATATTTGGCCACCCTATTATGGGCGCTAAGCGTTGG
>JAGGTC010000061.1 GCA_021163945.1 Deltaproteobacteria bacterium
TCCATATACAGTGCATTATGAGAAGTAGAGACTTTTTTCTTAACATGGCAACCAAAACAGATTTCTTTTAAATCTCTATTAAGCAGCCACTGATAATTGCCGCCATGGGCCTTATGACAGGAGAGGCACCCCTTTTTGATTGGGGGATGAAGGTGTTTACCAGTAACGATTTCCTCTTTTTTATGGCAACTGAAACAGATTTTATTCTCTGGACTCCTAAGCAGTGCAATATATATGGAGGCGTGGGGGTCATGGCACTTCTCACACTCCCCTTGAACTACTGGGAAATGGCTATATTTGATACTAAATTTCTCCTTATGACAAGATAGGCAAAGTCCTTTTACTGGCCTCCTTAACAGGTGGGGCTGATCAGAGGCATGTATATTGTGGCAGATGGTGCACCCCTTTTGTTTTAATGGGGAATGGATCTTGCCCATGCTCAGGCGTGCCTTTATCTTTGGATGACACCTGAGGCAGTTTATATTTTCATTAGCAGCGTGGACTGGGCTAATTAAAAATGCAAAACAAAAAGTGATAGTTAATACATAATAGGTGATGCATGATACACGATGCATGATGCATGATACACGATGCATGCGTTATTCCTCTGGAAAAATATTATGTTTTTTAATTACTGATTCCCTAAAGTTATATAATTTTGAGCCCAATTTTTCATAGCTAGCATATAAATCATCAAAAAGTACTTTCGAGATAGATTTGGTTTCATATAACATTTCTAAATGCCCTTTTGTCTCATCACAGGAGGCTATAGCATAAGTTAGAAATTGAATAAATTCATTCTTATATCGCCTTCGTCCAAATCCCTCAATTATGTTAATTACTATTGATTTAGAAGAACGCCTAATTTGGCTTCCTTCCTCATACATTTCAAATCTGGGAAGTTCGTCCAGAGTTATTTTATGTATCTTCACAGCTAGTTCTTTCCCTAGTTGATAAATTTCCAAATCCTTATAACTTAATTTTTCTTTCATATTCCTGTATCTTGTATCCTGCTTTTATCCTTCATGGCAGTCCTCACAGTGGCCCTCAGCAAATGGCTTATGGAGAAAGTGACGAAATAGAGACTTTGAGGTAGAGCTATGTGGAGTATGGCAGTTTGTGCACTTTGTATTGTTAAGTGGTCGATTTAGGTGCCTTTTTACCAGATTTTTATCATTTAAATTGTGGCAGTCTTGACAAAGCCTTGCGCTGGAGATTGAAGTCAAAAGGAGTTTAGAAAAATTGCTATAATGAGGGTAATGACACCTTCCACACTCACCCTTTTCTATGGGCTTGTGGATAAATACCCTTTTTTTCTCTTCCTTTTTGATTATATCCTCATGGCAGGAGAGGCAAAGCCCCTTCCAGGGTCGGTAGAGCTGGCCAGGTATCTTACTGCCATGGGGGTTATGACAGGTTGTGCACTTTCCCTTGGCCAGGGGTTTATGGACATATCTCTTAGTTTCTACCTTCCTTTCTATCGATGTATGACAGGGATAACACCCCTCAGCCCCCAAGTGGATAAGCTGAAATGGGTTATTGGATGCATGATGCTCATGGCACTTTTCACAATCCCCTTTAATAAAGGGTGGATGGAGGATGGTTAAACCCTGTTTCATCTCCTTATGGCAACCAAAACAGAATCCCCTTCGGCTGGTGGGGAGAAAAAACCTATAGGATGAGGAGTGAGGATTGTGGCATCTATAGCACTCTCCCCTTTGCGCTGGGGTATGGATATTTATCTTCCCAAACTCATCTTTCATCTCTTTGTGGCAATTGTAGCAGAGTCTTGGTAGGGCCTGTGTCAAATTCCATTTCTGTGAGGAGGCATGGGGGTTGTGGCAGGTAAGGCATTTTTGTTGAGCAGCCGGTGAGTGTTGATATAGCTTTTTAAAATCTTCTCTTTTATGGCAATCATAACAAAGTCCTGCAATGGGTTTAGGCAGAAGCCCCTCTTCTGGGGCTGAATGAGGATTGTGACAAACCACACACTCCCCTTTGGCCACAGGATTGTGGACAAATGGTTCAGCCACCTTTTTTTCCATCTTCTTGTGGCAGCTAAGACACAACTGCCTCTCTGTGCTTATAGCAATGCCCTTAAAGTCACTGGCATGTGGGGCATGGCAGGTAAGGCATTTTTTTTCTTTTAAGGGAGGGTGGATATAATGGGCATTAAATGGTGGCCTTTCTTTTTTGTGACAACTATAGCACAAATCATTACCTGCCCTTTTTAGAGAGAATGGCCTCTCTTTTTTGGGGCCAAGGTGACAGAGATCACAATCCTTTATGGGCTGATGGGAGTAGAGCCTAAAAAGGCCTTTTTCCTTACCACTATGGGGGCTGTGACAATCTGTGCAATAGGTACCCTTTAGATGATAATCTTTATGGGCCTTAAGAAAGACCTCATTTTCTGTCTTATGACAATCAAGGCATACTGTATCTTTTTCCTTTTTTAAAAGGTAAGGAAAATTACTCATGTGGGGAAAGTGACAGCTCTGGCAGTCTTTTGCTGGTTGATGGACAAATTTTTGGTTAAATCTTTCTGATGTATGGCAGACAAGACAAGTTACCCTAGGCCCCTTATTCAAAAGAAATTTGTAATTAGTACTATGTGGGTTGTGACACTTTAGACAATTGCCCTTTTTAAATGGTGGATGGATATTTTTACCCTTAATTTCCTGTCTTTTATGGCAAGAAAGACAAAGCTGTGGTAAGGCCTTTTTTAGATAAACACCACCAATAATCCCATGGGGTCTGTGGCATGCCTCACACCTCTTTTCTCTTATTGGGGCATGAACCCTTTTATTGGCAAGAAATGCCTTGAGTTCCTTTTGATGGCACTCTACACATGGTTTGATGGCAAGGTGCCTCTCGGGCGGTCTGGCACAACTAAGGAGACCAAGGCCAATAAAAATAAATAGAATAATAGACCACTTTTTCATTTGGCCTCCCTAATATTAAAATCTCTTTCTACACTCTTTAGTGTGCTTTTGACAATTTTTATCCTTGAAAATTTTTTTAATTTTTTTAGATATGTATTTAAAAATTCATTAAATTTTTGCCTCCATAGATCCCCTTTTATCCTCTCTTTTACCTT
>JAGGTC010000186.1 GCA_021163945.1 Deltaproteobacteria bacterium
CTATATAACGCTGTATATCTGCTTTAATCACTGTTCAAAGAGATTCTTCTGGCATATAGAGTCTCTGATAATGTAATGGACTTTACATCAAAAGACTTATGAATAGATGCAAAAAATATATTTATTTGCTCATAAAAATCGTTAAGCCTTTTTTGGGTCTTAACAAAAGGAGTTAGACCAGGCAGTAATGAATTACTATGGAAAGTGAAATTTATTATATTTTTTTTATGGGATACTAATAATTTAGTCAATTGAAGCATGTCAGCGGCAGAATATAACTCGGGCGTGAGCCATATTTTTTTTAATAATCCTATATGGTGTGCCCAACCTATAAGACGAAGCCATTTAAGTGGGCTTTTTCTGATGGATTCATGAATAGCGTAATATCGAGCAAATGGCCAGCGGTTAAAACCTATAGTTACAGGTACCTCTAGTATGTGAGAAGAAATCCAAAATGGCTGAAAATTTTCTTTCCACCTATTGGACTCCCCTTTATTTTCTTCCCACAAAGTAAAAGGAGTGATACTGGTATCGATTTTATAATTGCATAAAATAAGGGCCTTTATTATATTCTCACTGATTCCCCATCTGCCTGAACGAAAGGCTTTTGGCTTAACGCCTATTTTTTGTTCGATAACATTGGTTAGAGTTTGCAATTTTTCTATTATAAGTTCTCCAGGCAGATTGTTTAAAAATGTGTTCTTGCTTATAAGTTCTTCTTTAAATGGTGGAGTGTTCCATGGATGTAGATGGGCACCTATTTCACAATCACCTTTTAAAAGTAAGCGTTGAAATATCGATATTGCTTTTGGATTCATAGCTACTGGGTAGGTTAGCAAATAGGTAGGTTTAATATTATAATCTTTAAAAAGATGGTTAATTTTTAAAATTTCTTTAACATTTTCACAAGTAATATTTTGCCGAGTAGGTTCCCAATTGTCTTCTTCAACATCGATTGTTACTATTAGGTAAAGTTCTTCAGGCATCTAACTGGTTCTTAAAATTTTAAAAATTTTAAGAAATTTGGGGAAATACCTTAATGAGCCTTCTACTCTTAATTTTCTAGAGATAATTCCCTTTAAAAGGATGAAAATGTTTGGTTTTAAAAAACGGGGGTCTCCTTTAATTAAAATATGATGAATATTCTTGGATGTAATGAAATCGACTTTCCCATTCATTACTTTTATGATAAAAGGAGGAAGGCCTTCTAAATTAAATTTAATGGACAAGTTTACATCATGTATATCTTTTCTATTTTTGAGTCTTTTATTAATACACAGGATCCGCTTCTTATATTGAGTCAAGCCGATATTCTTCCGATATATAATAGTTGATGTGGGTATAGGTATGTAACCTAGTTTTCTATAATAAGGCAATAACTGTGGAGCAAAAAATCCTATTCTTATAGATACACCATTTTGCATTAATTTATCACCTAGTTTTTTAAACAGGTTTAAGCCAATACCTTGTTTTCTATAAGAGAATTTTACTACCACATCGCTGCCTATGCCTACCAGTAATTGTGAATCTTTAAATCTTAATTTTTGTATGGTACTATGTGCCGATGCAATAATCTCTCCTTTCCTTTCGCAAACTAAAATGTTCTCTGGAGAAAAATTTGGATGATTTTTGTATTTCCAAAACCATGTCTTTTTTTCTATAACCTTTTTATCATATGCTTCATTAATGATATTAATAATTTCCGCTTCGTCTCCCTCTTTATATTCCCTAAATACAATCTTTAAGTTTTTATCTGATGTCTGCATAAGAGATATAAATTTTGGGTAACCTAAGAAGTGAGATAAGTTTTATAACCTTATAAAATTTATAGGAGGGGGTAATCTTTAATTTTTTTTGAAAAATCGCCTGAAAGATTTTCTTTGGTTCTAGAAGGAGTTCTATAAAGGAAGTTGTATTGGTGGTTATATGAATACAAGATTCTTTGGGTTTACCTTCTTTGACATAAGTTTTTCCATCCTTGATTTTTAGACAAAATTGAAAAGAAGAGACAAGAGGATAACCCTTTTGCTTTAAATCAAAGAAAAAATTTTCATTCCATCCTTTTGGTATTTCTGAAGATGAAAGCAATTTTCTTATAAGATTAGGCATATTTAGGACAATCATCGCAAAATTGACATGCCCATCATTTTCATAACCTAATTCAAAGAATACTTTTTTAAATTTTTTACTATCAGAGGGTACATAAACAGTAATAGCTTCAGCTCCCTTACTTTTAGCATATGCTTCTATCTTTGAGAAAAGCAAAGAAGTTATCTTAGTAAAATCAAAATTTTTATCAATGGCAAATTCATAGACGTTTCCTGTATTGCTTACTACGGCGTAACCAATGATTTTTTCATTATTCTCAACAATAAAGATTCCATTGGGCTTAACATCAGGTCTTTTTTTGTTACACCAAAGCCAATATTCTTTAGTACGAGCGGAAAAGACGTATTGACTATAGTTCTTGGTAAAAAGTTCTATTAACTTGATTTCGTCACCTTCCTTATAAGTTCTGATACAATAGTTATCGAATGGCATTTTTAAATTTAACCTTTTGAATTTCTCTATTGAAATTTTTTGCCATCTCTAAGATTTGACTTTCGCTCAGATTATGCTTCTCAAAGCCAAGATAATGAGTAAGTTTTTGACCACTGCTTACTTCTTTGCCCCATTTATAAAAATCCATAAAACATTGTCGAAATAATTTTAATTTATATTTTTCAGGGTTAAAATATAAAGGGGATGCGGGTTCAATATTGAGAGCTACACAAGTAGCATCAGAAATCATTTTTTCCAAAAGAAGCATTTTGGCAAATTTTAAGGATTGTTGGTAGTCTTTCAAAGTCTCTCCAGGAAGACCGGTCATAAACCAAAGTTGCGTTTTGTATTGTTTATTTTTGGCAAATTCGAGAAAATTAAGAAGTTTTTCATTTGAATAAAAGATACCCTTGTTTTTCCTTCTGACCTTTTCGGATGCAGAATCTGGAGAAAGTACAAAAGTGATATGGTTAAATGTATTACATATAGCTTCTAGAATATTTTTAGGAGGTATATTCCATAGTGAGACCCTAGCAGAGAA
>JAGGTC010000044.1 GCA_021163945.1 Deltaproteobacteria bacterium
CGCGGCAAGTTGAACTGGCAGAGCAGTATGACTGGACAGCAGGCTTCAATATCATGATTACGAATGCACATGAAATCCCATCCTTAGTGATTCAGAAAAGTTTCTTTCGATTTTCAAGTCAGTTGTGTATGTCATTCTTACACAGTGACGCATCGTAACTCTTATCATGAACACATCGACACTACATCTGGCGTAAACATCAAAACAGCTCTAGGTTTACAATTACACTTATGGCACGCAAAAGATCACTATACAATAGAAAATGTGGAAAGAAATCGCAGCTAGAGCGAAAGGCATTAGTGAAGAAACTCAAACGCTTCATGAGGAAATATAAGGATTATCGCTTCACGATACTTGTCCAGATAATCATCCTTGCGAAAAAAGGCAAGTCTGTGAGTGAAGTTGCTGTCATCTTGCATGTTTTGGAGGTAACAGTACGACGCTGGATTCGCAGATTCAACGAGGAGGGCTACCACGGCCTGCTGGACAAACCGAGAAGCGGTAGACCTAAAAAAGCTAGTGATGACATGCTGTTTATAATTCTCAGTTCGAAGCCCGTTACTTTTGGCATAGAGATGGGCTTCTGGACGGCACTTGACTAGAAGTTAGTGCTTGTGGGGGCGGGTTTTTTACCGCTGTCTCCGCGTTCTCTGTCCAGAAAGCGATACTTTTTTACGGCAGCACCGCCACCCACAAGCTATGCAAACCAAGACACAATTGGTTGAAATTAATGAAAAGTTAGTAATAAATTTTGCTTCTGCAACTGGTATTCAAAGTAAGGTTGTTTCTGGCATAGCAGAAGCCGTGTTTGGAGAGATAAAAAGACGCCTCAAAGACGCTGGCAATGAACTCATGGCACTCACTCAATTGCTTGCACTCCTATCCTTCGGCGAGCACAAAAGCCTATGGGAATTCATCAAGTACGGTATACTCGGCATCCCGTACGGCAGATACATACACGGTAAGAATCAGCCCGTACTGCATTGCCCAAAATGCGGAGCTGCCGGAAAACCCAACGGTACAACTAAGTCTGGCAAGCATCAGTACGTCTGCCATGCCTGCAGTAAGAGCTTCACCGAGTACTCATCCGCAGAGTATAAAATCTTCAGGTACTTTCTCATGCTCAAAGCCCTGCAATTGCTCAAATCTGGCCTCTCGATAACACTCATCTCGCTGATTCTCGGCATTAGCCGACTCACACTCGCAACAGAACTCGAAAAGATTGACTATCAGCGCATCCGCAATATAATGAACAGCGAACTGCTCGCCGCAATAAATTCTACTGTATCTGATGGTAAATATGCACTCTTGATCTTAGATGCAACCTTCGTCGGCGGCACCGCAGTAATTCTGCTTATGGTGGACCACGGAAATATCAGCATGTACATTGCGGAGTCAGAGAAGAAGAAATATATCGAGAAGTCGCTCATGTTCTTGGCGAATGGCCTTGATGAATCGCTTCACAAGAACTTAATTTTCTTGTCTGACGGCTCAGTAGCAATATTTAAAGCCGTGAGAAAACTGTTCCCCAAGGCCATACACATACGCCAATTCCATAATAAGAAGCACCTCGGCATCGTGCATGTTCATTTCCCATATAAAGGCAAGCGATACACGCTCGTTATGAGGTGGGACCATTTTGTCCCCGAGGAACAGCGAATGTGCACTGTGCGGCCAATGCTTCCAGGTGAAGCACTGTTGCGAGATGATGAGCTTATCCTCTTTAAAAATGATTTGATACAGCCAAAAGCCGGAGTGACGGAAGAAGAACGTTTCTCATTGGCCAGCGAATGTGCTGGTATAGCTCTATATCTTTCGAGGCTCGACGTCGAAATGATGAAAGACTACGAAGCGTTCCTTCAGTATGGTAAGGGCGATTATCCGCCAAAAGTTGCATATATGATTAATACGTTCATAAAGAACAAAACGTATCTCACGGAGGATAAGCACATATGCCGAGCGGTGAATGAGCAGATCATTGTTGGTCTCGAGAAATTGCTTGCTGCCGGTATAGATGCCTATAGTGCGAGCTATCTCTCCCGTGTGTATAAGGCGTTTACGCGGTTGGCATTGTGCGAGCCGACAGACGAAGAAAAGCGGGTGTTCAAAGAGCTAAAGTCGAAGCTCATTAAACTCATACAACAAAAGTTAGTGAAAAGTGGGTTGTTGGAAGTTGCAAAACAGCCGAAGGAGCGAAGGTCTCGTAGGCATCCCGCGAAGGAGTTGTTCAGAGGATACTCGTCTGAGTTGAGCAATGAGCACAAGCAGATAGTTGAGCATGCACTTTCGGTGATAAAGCCATTTTTTAATGGTAAGTACATTTCGACTAACGAAGTTGAGGGCTTTTTTGGTCGCATCAAGATGCTTGTGAAGCAGCATCGTAACATACTTTCGTCACCGTCGTTTTTGTACACGGTGTTCTGGCGTAATCGCGTCAGTATCACTAACCCTGTTCGTATGGTTTCTGAGCTGATGCAGGATTTTCCGCTAAATTACGTTTTTGAGGAATGCAATAAAGCGAAATACAGCGATGATGAAAGCAAAGATGATTCACTGTTCTCCGTTCGCAACTATTGGCACGGCGTGTTAGAAGTGGGTAAGTCGTACGAATATGTGTACAAGAATCGCAAGGGCGAGGTGAAGTGCCACAGGGCAACGGTTTTGAGATGCATTCGTCGGAAGAAGACGATAAAAGGCACGTGGTACTTGGTGAGGTATCACGAGAGCGATGAGATACGTGTATTACGTGGGCATCGAATACTGACGGCGAGGGAAATCTAAAAATAGCAAACATCACTAACTTTTAATCGAGTGCCCTTCTGGACAGTTGGATTCCTGCATAACGTGCTTAAGGTGAACTTTAACGTGCACTATAACAGGAACTACATCTATGAGCTACTGAGACGCAGAGGGTACACGCTGAAGAAGCCACGGCCTAGGCATTATAAGGCCAATGCGGCTTTAGCGTCCTCTGTGAAGCGAAAAATAAAGAAGATTGCAGCTAGCGGCTACGCAATGCTCTATGAAGA
>JAGGTC010000200.1 GCA_021163945.1 Deltaproteobacteria bacterium
TCTCAGATGGATGTCCTGGCATGATTAGGGCTATAGTTGCATAGCCTATATGAAACACCCATTTAGAATTCATAAGAAGTTCTTGGGATTATAATACCGACGGCTTCTATTTTTGTTTTATCTTTTCCTATATTCTTTATAGAGAAGACTTTGAGCCTTTCCTGCCAAAAAGGGCCATCAAGGAGAGCCTGGTGTAATGGTCTTACCCAATGTGTATGCCCTCCATTTATTGCCCCTGAGATATTTTATTAGCGCGCCCGGCAGGATTTGAACCTGCGACCTACGGATTAGAAGTCCGTTGCTCTATCCGCTGAGCTACGGGCGCTCACGAATATGCGCCCGGAGGGATTTGAACCCCCGACCTACGGATTCGTAGTCCGGCGCTCTATCCGCTGAGCTACGGGCGCTTGTTTAAAGTATAAAATATAATAAAAATAATTTCAATAAGTAGTGAACGAATTAGCAAATAAAAACTAGGGATTGTGTAATTTTCTCTAAACTGCAGTATAAGGCCTCTTTATCTGCATATCTTATGTTCAATGTCCTCCCAGAGATTTTCTCAATCCTTGACTCTAGATATTTAGACTCCTTTATAAGGGGCTTGCGGATTAGTTTGTTCCCTCCAAAGAAGATATAATCCAGGGTATAATTTCTAAATTTCTCTTCTATTCTATTGCTGACTCTCCTTAGAAAGTCCTTCTTTTGTTCCTCGGTTCTCCTTGCAAACCTTTTTTGGCTTCTCCCTCCTTTTTTGTGCCTCTTTTGGATATACCCTGTGCCTATTTTTGATTCTACTAAGTTATTACCATCAAAAATCCCTATAGCGTATGAGCCCCATGTTACTAACACAACTCCTACAATATACTTTCTTTCTAGTATTTTATATAGCAGTGAGGTATCAAGCCTATCAATCAAAAATTTATTTTTAGTGATGGGAAAGGGTGGCAATATTATGTATTTGCTTTCATTTTCCTCCCAAAATATAGCCGCACCTGTCTTATATTCCTCAGCCTTAGATATAACAGCTTTGGCATTTACTGCCTCTCTGACCTCATCAAGATACCTCCCGGGCTTAGAGTTAACTGATAAACTATGTATATAATCTGGAAAGGAAGAGGGTCTTATATATAAAGTTATAAAATGACTAGAACTGCCTTCAAGCTCAGTCAAAAAATTGTATAGTCTTCTTTTTTTAAAGGTCCTCATTGTCATATTGAATGTGAAAGTTCTGTTTGTATGCCTTTACTGTATTCTTTAAGAGCATGGCAACAGTCATAGGCCCTACACCACCAGGTACAGGTGTAATGGCTGCGGCCTTCTCCTTTACATCTAAAAAGTCCACATCACCACAGAGGCCTTCTGGTAGGCGATGAATACCAACATCTATTATTATTGTCCCTTCCTTTATCATGTCCTTACCTATCATCTTTGGTTTGCCTGTAGCCACAATAAGGATATCCGCCCTCCTGGTGTGGAGATATAGGTCTTTTGTACCCGTATGGCAAATAGTGACTGTTGCATTGGCTATCTTCTTTTGCAAAAGGAGATTTGCCAATGGTTTTCCTACAATATCACTGCGGCCCAAGATCACTACCTCTGCACCTTCAGTGGGGATATCCTCCTGTCTTAGGATCTCCAAGATGCCTGCAGGGGTACAAGGGATAAATGTAGGTTCCCCTACCATAAGCCTCCCCAAATTATATGGATGAAACCCATCTACGTCCTTTTTTGGAGAGATGACCTCAATTATACGATTTTTTTCAAGGTGGGGAGGAAGTGGTAATTGAACCAAGATCCCATCTACTTCACTATCCTCATTGAGTTTTTTAATCAAGGATAAAATCTCTGATAAACTAATATCCTCTTGAAGGTGGTAAAGTCTAAAATGCATGCCTATCTCTTCACAGGCACGTGCCTTGGCCTTGATGTAGGTATTGGAGGCTTGATATTCACCTACCCATATCGCTGCTAGGCAAGGCCCTCTGCCTATCTTTTTAGATAGTCCAAGTATCTCTTCTTTTAAGTTATTTCTAATTTCAGCCGCTATCTTTTTCCCATCAATAATTTTGGCCATAATCCCTCCTATCTCCCCAAATATGATCTTCTTTCAATATTTATCAAAAGCCCCAGGCTTATAAAATTTACCAAACTAGCTGAACCCCCATAGCTCATAAAAGGTAGTGGTACACCCATTACAGGTAAAAGACCTAAGGCCATAGCTATATTAATAGCTGTTTGCCAAAAGAACATGCTGGTTATGTTCAAGGCCAGCATCAATTCAAAGGGTGTTTTTGCCTTTTTTGAAATATTAAGGCCTGCCATAAATAAATAAAGATATAGGCCCAAAAGGATTAGACACCCTACCAGTCCCCACTCTTCAGCAAATACAGAAAAGATAAAATCTGTGCAGGCTTCTGGTAAGAAGTGTAACTGGGTTTGGGTCCCTTTGAGGAAACCCTTACCAAAGATGAAACCTGAGCCAATGGCAATTTTTGATTGTAGACCATGATACCCCACACCAAATGGGTCGTGGCTGGGAAAGAGAAACCCTATGAGCCTGCCCTTTTGATAATCTTTAAGGACAAAGGCCCAGATAAAGGGGAATAGAGAAAGGCCAAAACAGGCAAATCCCCATAATACCTTAGGTTTTACATGGACAACAGAAATGGCTGTACCAAATAAGATAAGCAATATGATGGCGGTACTGAGATCTGGTTCAAAGACAATGAGGACGGCCGGGATTGCCACTAAGGCCAAGGCCTTTAAGAATGACTTTAGATCATGGATGAGCATTTCTGTCTCACCAAAATACTTGGCCAAGACCAAAATGACTATAAGTTTGGTAAATTCTGAGGGTTGGACGGCAAATGGTCCTAAGAATAGCCAACGCTTAGCGCCCATAATAGGGTGGCCAAATATCAAGACGCTACACAATAGGATCAATAT
>JAGGTC010000183.1 GCA_021163945.1 Deltaproteobacteria bacterium
CTGAGGGCGAGCTGACTTTGGGCGTTTAAGGTGGAAGGGCGAAATGAAGGCAGAAATCAGAAATAATTTTTCAGCAAGTGAAAAACCCAGACACGGGCCGGCGGGAGGAGTGTCGTCAAGTGGCTGGGTTTTTGTGTTATTAAAAAGGCTGATAAAATGTTTTATCAAAATTCAGTAATGAGAGGTGATAACAGTGCAACAGACAAGCCAAAAACAACGGCAAATCATATTATTGCTGGTGGGGATAGGGTTGTTATGGAATAACCACTCATTTGCTCAGCAGACCCAATGGAGGCTTGCGAAAGGGACAGATGGAATTTTTGTTCATGCAATCAGTATTTATTTGAGCAATCCAGATACCATTTATGCTTATGGGGAGAAAATGTTATTGAGTACGGACAACGGTGAAAATTGGCAGAGCATTGGGTTAGGAACAACTGCTTATGGTGTTCTGAAAGTCATGCCGGAAAGATCTAAAATAATTTTTGTTTCTCACATGGCGCTCCCCTTTGATGGAAATGAGGTATTGATAACAACAAATGGTGGGTTAACGTGGAGTAGTCTATTCCTAGGAAGGGGGTATTCTTTACCGATTATAGAGATTGATCCTTTTGCTCTCCACACAGTTTATGTTAGCGTCAATCCAAATAACATGTATCGGAGTTCTGATTATGGAAGCAGTTGGGAATCAGTTCAAATGCCTCCAGGAGAGAATCTTTATTCATTTGCTATTGCACCGTCAGATAGTAATATTCTTTATGCGGCATATTCAAAGGGAATTTATAAAAGTAGTGATAGAGGTAAGAATTGGACTTTATTGCCGTTTCCTCTTCAAAATCTATGCTGGCCCCATATTGCCGTTCACCCTGATAATCCGGATACTATCTATGTGAGCACTTTTAGTGATGGAACAGTACCTGGAGGGGTTTATAAATCAACAGATGGTGGATTAAGCTGGACTGAAATAAACAACGGTTTGACCAGCGATGATCGTGATATTAGTGCAATCGTGATTAATCCAAAGAATCCTGAAGAGGTATTTATTGGCCTTGGGGATGACACTCAAATATTCAGCACCACAAATGGTGGTAGTAATTGGAGTCCATTCAGTGACGGTTTGCCTCGTTCTGGGCATGTCAATGCGATTGTAATAGATACATTGAACAATAAAATATACGCTGCTACCTCTTCTGGGATCTACATTTATAATATTTCGAATTTAGTCGAGATCCATAAGAATTTAGAATTCCCCAAATCATATCTACTTCTTCAAAATTACCCCAATCCTTTTAATGAGACAACAGTCATTTCATACACATTATCAGAGAGGACTTATATTAGTTTGACGGTATATGATGTTTCAGGAAGAGTGGTGAAGAATTTAGAAAAAGGGCTTAAAAATCCAGGTATATATCAAGTGGAGCTAAATGCTACAGATTTGGCAAGCGGTATTTATTTTTATCAACTTACCGCAGGAGGGAGAAGCCTTGTCCGTAAGGCATTACTCATTAAATAGAAAGGAGGTTATATCATTATGAAAGCACCAAAAGTTATTTTAGCTTTTATCATGCTGGTTGGCACAGAGATATTTGCTCAGCAGTCCCCTCTTATAAGATTAGAGCCGGAAACTTCTAATGGGTCAGTTAAATGGCATATTCGAACAAGTATTACATCCGGTTCGATTGATATACATATCTATCCGAGCAGTAACCATCAGTCCGAAACATCAATTGCTATTAACCCAGCCAATTTAAATAACCTTTTGATTGGTGCCACTACACTAGTGAATTGGGATTATAAGCAAGGTTATTATTATTCACTTAATGGAGGAATTACATGGTCAGGCGCTGATACGCTTCCTGGGATAGGTGATGTAACATCGGACCCAGCAGTTGCTTTCGATGCCAATGGTAATGCTTGAAAGGATTAAAGGAGTCTGGCATCTGCGTGTCAAAAAATCGACAGACGGAGGTGCCAATTGGCTGAAGGCAGTTGATATCCCAAACGTTGGGTCTCCAGATAAGAACCATATGACGGTGGATGTTACCAACAGTCCATATAGAAACAACATCTATGTTGCATATACTGACTTCACCTCATTTCCGGGAAGCCCGATTCGCTTTTCTCGTTCTACTAATGGGGGTACCTCGTTCTCAATCCCTGTCAATATAAGCGGTGATATAACCAGTCACTTCTCACAAGGTGTTAACTTAGCAGTGGGACCAAATGGCCAGGTTTATGCCACATGGGCTATTTATGATAATTGGGGAGAAGGTGTTTATGGTGAGGATGGGGTTGGGTTTAATAAATCCTTAGATGGAGGAGCAAGCTGGCAGAGGCCTTCAAGAATTTTTAATATTCAAGGCATCCGAGATTGGTGGACACATAAGAATCCAGAAGGAGAACCAATTCGGGTAAATAGTTTCCCATCAATGGCAGTGGACAGAAGCGGTGGAATCTGGAATGGGACAATTTATTTGGTCTGGACAGATAGACGATATGGAGATCCTGACATATTGTTGAGCAAATCCACAGACATGGGGGCAACATGGACTAACCCAATAAGGGTGAATAATGATACTCTGGGTAATGGCAAGGATCAATGGTTTCCCTGGATTACAGTGAATCCCTATGGAGTCATTAGTATCGTCTTTTATGACAGCAGAAACGATCCCAATAATCAACTTACGGAAGTCTGGGTAGCTCAATCAAGTGACGGTGGCCAAACTTTTACGAATTTTCGAGTAAGCGATATGGCATTTATGCCGTATCCAATTCCTGGAACAGCTTATGGCTATATGGGTGATTACATTGGCATTACTTCAAAAATAGGGAAAGCATATCCGTGTTGGATGGATAATAGAAATAATGGTATTTATCAAGTTTATACTGATACTATAA
>JAGGTC010000124.1 GCA_021163945.1 Deltaproteobacteria bacterium
GGAAGCTATAACTATTAGCATCTTTGTCTTGATAATGATGATTATTGTAGACTTTCTAGATGTTATCTCTGAAAAGAGACTAACTAATAAGATTAAGGGAGGCAAATGGCGGCAGTATGTGTTAGCGGCCTTCCTTGGTGCCACCCCTGGCTGTTTAGGGGCATTTATGGTAGCAAGTCTTTATATGCATGGCCAATTGAGCATGGGGGCAGTTATAGGTTGCATGATAGCTACCTCAGGGGATGAGTCATTTGTAATGTTGGCCAAGATTCCTAGAATAGCTATTTTAATGACCATTTTACTCTTCTTTTTTGGAATATGCCTGGCATGGTTGGCTGATAGGTTATTGCCCTTTTTAGGGATTAAACCATCTTTAGAGTGTCAATTGGCTGTATTTCATCCAAAAGAGACTGTTTCCATTTTTAGATTTAGCCCTTTATCTTTAAAGGAAAATTTTAACCAATTTTCTTTTTATCGTTTTTCACTGCTTCTAATGATTGTTTTCTCTATTTATTTATTTATTACTGGAAAATTTGGGCCTAGTGTTTGGAACTGGCAACGGGTTACCTTTGTCTCCCTCTTATGTGTTATTTTGGTTATTATTACATTTTCGTCTGAACACTATTTAAGAGAACATATTTGGTCACATTTGATAAAAAACCACCTCTTTCGCATCTTTTTTTGGACATTAGGGGCACTTTTGTTTATTGAATTAGGCCTAAAATATTTTAACTTAGAGCTTTTTATCAAACAGCACCTTCCCTGGATACTATTTACTAGTGCCATAGTGGGTGTTATTCCTGAATCTGGGCCCCATCTTGTCTTCTTACTTATGTATATTCAGGACTTGATCCCCTTTTCGGTTTTACTTACCTCTTCTATTGTCCAGGATGGTCATGGGATGCTACCATTACTTTCACATAATCTAAAAGACTGTTTTTGGATAAAGCTTTTTAATCTTATTTTTGGCCTCTTTATTGGAGGTTCTTTATACCTATTAGGGCAATAAAATGAGGATATATTTAGATTGCATTCCTTGCTTTTTGAGGCAGGCCCTAGAGGCAGCACGTCTAGCCACAAATGAAAGGGCAGTGCAGGAGGAGGCAATGAGGGTAGTATTGGCAAAATTGGCAGAATTTCCCCTAAATGAAAGCTCTCCTCCAGAGGTTGGTTGGAAAGTACATCGTTTAGTAAGGGAGGTTACTGGTAATAAAGACCCCTATGCACCTTTAAAACACTCTTTTAATCAAAAGGCATTAGCACTTTATCCCAGATTGATAGCCCTTATAAAAGATTCAAATGAGCCTTTTGAGACTGCCATAAGACTTTCACTAGCAGGGAATATGATTGACTTTGGGGCACAGCCTATAAAGGATATCGATCTAGAGCAGGAGATAAATATAGCCCTAAAAATACATTTAGATAGAGAGAATATTTCAAGGTTGAAAAAGGCAGTAGAAAAGGCCAAAAAAATCCTTTTTCTTGGAGATAATGCAGGTGAGATAGTATTTGATAAACCACTAATTGAACAAATTGGGCCAGAAAAGGTTACTTATGTAGTAAAAAGAAAACCCATTATAAATGATGCCACTTTAGAAGATGCAAAAGCAGTTGGCCTTATAGATTTAGTAAATGTTATAGATAATGGCTCTGAGGTACCTGGTACTGTACTCTCCCTTTGCAGTAAGGAGTTTTTAATGCATTATAACAGTGCAGACTTGATCATAGCAAAGGGGCAAGGGCATTATGAAACACTCAGTGAGGAAAAAAGGCCTATTGCCTTCCTTTTAAAGGTAAAATGTCCAGTAATAGCAAAGGATATAGGATACAAGATAGGGGGGCTTGTCATCCATCTATCAAATGTTTATAATTTATAGAAAAGTTAAGGAGGTAAAAGAAAATGTATGGTTGGTATCCATGGTTATGGGGTCTCCCGTATAGGTTTTATGCATATCGACCATTGCCCTATTTCGGTTTCAGGCGTGGATTTGCCAGATTTGGTAGGGGGCGTGGTCGAGGATGGAGGAGATTTTGGTGGTAAAATCAAATTTAATTAAAGGAGGTGAGAGATATGCCTGCAGGAGATGGAACTGGACCTCTTGGGCTTGGCCCTATGACAGGTAGGGGGATGGGTTATTGTGCAGGTTTTCCTACCCCTGGTTATGCAAATCCATGGCCAAGGTTAGGCCTAGGCCGAGGTTGGGGAAGGGGCTTTCGTTGGCAATATTGGGCAACAGGCCTTCCAGGCTGGGTCAGATATGGTTATACCCCTGGCGTTACCCCTTTTTATCCTGGCATGGCCCCTGAGCAGGAATTGAATTTTTTAAAGAATCAAGCCAGTTTTTTAGAGCAACAGCTTAATGCCATTTCAAAGCGCATTAAGGAGATTGAGTCTGCAAAGGGACAATAGTAAAAGGGCCCCCTTATGGGCCCTAAAAAACTTTGGAGGTTGAAATGAAGATAGCAGTTAGTGCTACAGGCCCTTCTTTGGATGCTGAGGTAGACCCCCGTTTGGGCCGAGCCCCTTATTTTATCTTTGTAGAATCTGAGTCAATGGCCTTTAATGTACTTGAAAACCCTTTTATGAATCAATTAAGTGGGGTAGGGCCTCAAGCAGCCCAATTGATTGCCCAAAATGGAGCCCAAATTGTAATAACTGGCAATGTAGGGCCAAGGGCCCAACAGGCCCTTATGGCAGCAGGCATTAAGGTAATTACAGGGGCAAATGGAAAAATTAAAGATGTAATAGAGCAGTATAAACAAGGCCGCCTTTCTACTTTGTCACAGGGTGTACAACCTACCTTTGGCATGGGCATGGGACGTGGCATGGGCATGGGACGTGGCATGGGCATGGGACGTGGCATGGGCATGGGACGT
>JAGGTC010000118.1 GCA_021163945.1 Deltaproteobacteria bacterium
CACTCGTCAGAATGCAAAGCACAAACGAGATTAGCATAGTCAATGATGTGATTTTGCGAATATTCACACTATTACCTCCATGTTAATTCCTAGTTGTATCTTGAAGTTTTTCTAACTCTGTTGCTAGCGTAGGAGGCACTAGATCAGGTCTTGTGCTAAGCAACTGTCCCAATTTCACAAAATAGGCCCCAAACCAAGACTGGTATAGAACCCCTTTTTGATCCATTCTAACATTTGCTATTCCTCCCTTTGCTTCAATAGGACTCTCTATTTAGCTATCTCTCCCCTCAGGATCTCTGCTGCCTTTACCATATTTTTGAGTGAAGGTATTACCTCCTCCCACTGCCTTGTCTTTAGGCCACAATCTGGATTTACCCAAAGTTGCTCTGGCCTTAATACCTTAAGGCAGCGCCTTAAGGTAACCAAGATCTCTTCGGTGCTAGGGACCCTAGGACTATGGATATCATAGACCCCAAGGCCTATTCCCTTTTTATAATGAAACTTTTCAAATACATCTATATTATCCCCTTGGCTCCTTGAACACTCAATAGAGATTACATCTGCATCCATACCATCAATGGCCTCTATAATATCAGAAAATTCAGCATAACACATGTGTGTATGGATCTGCGTCTCTGGCCTTACTTTACTTGTCACCAACCTAAATGCCTTTACTGCCCATTCTAGATAATCCCTCCTCATCCTCTTCTTTAAAGGCAAACCCTCTCTTAAGGCAGGCTCATCTATTTGGATGATCTTGATCCCTGCCTTTTCCAAATCTAATACCTCCTCCTTTAATGCCAAGGCAATTTGATAGGCCACTTCTTTTTTTGGTATATCATTCCTTACAAATGACCAATTTAGGATAGTAACAGGGCCAGTGATCATCCCTTTAACAGGTCTCTTTGTCAAACTTTGGGCAAATGTGATCTCTTCTAAGGTCATGGCCCCCTTTCTAGATACATCGCCATAGATGATGGGTGGGCGAGTGCAGCGTGAACCATAGGATTGAACCCAGCCATTTTTTGTAACCAAAAAGCCTGTCAATTTTTGGGCAAAATATTCTACCATATCACTCCTTTCAAACTCACCATGTACCAACACATCTAGTCCCAAACCCTCTTGAACCCCTATGCAATATGCCATCCTTTCTCTAATAAACGCCTTATAATCACCCTCGCCGATTTGTCCTTTTTTGTATCTTGCCCTTATCCTCCTTACATCCCCTGTCTGGGGAAAGCTCCCAATAGTAGTAGTTGGAAAGAGGGGCAAATTTAAGACAGCCTGCTGCCTTTTTCTCCTCTCTTCATAAGGGATACCCCTCTCAAAATCCGATGCCTTTAGGTGTTTAACCCTCTCCCTTACCTCTGGGATACAACCTATCTGCTCAAAATTATTTACATCCTCTTTAATCCCTTCTTCCCCCTTTAACATCCTGGCCAATTTTACTATCTCCTTTAAACGCTCATTGGCAAATGACAACCGACCCTTTATATTTGAATCTATATCCCCTTCTAGCTCAATGCTTATAGGCAGATGGATTAAGCTACAACTAGGTTGTAAAATCAACCCCTTTGGTTTGGCAACCTCTAAGACCTCTTTTACAAGATTAGATACCTTATTTAGATCCGTCCTCCACACATTTCTTCCATCTACAATACCCAATGAGAGGATTTTATCGCTTGGAAAGCCATATTTTCTTATATTTTCAAGATTTTCCTCCCCCCTAACAAGGTCAAGCCCGATGGCACCTATAGGTAGATTTATTATCCTCTCATAAAATGATAAGGCCCCAAAGTATGTCTGGAGGATAATGTTGAGGCCTATATCTGCTAGTACCTTATAGGCCTCCTCTACTAATCTTATATCTCTTTCGTCTAGATCCAATACCAAGGCAGGCTCATCCATTTGTACCCAAACTGCCCCTGCCTCTTTAAGAGATATGAGGGCCTCCTTGTAGACATCTATTAATGCTGAAATCAAAGACCCTTTATCTAAAAATATCTTGCTCAATCTCAAAAATGTATATGGGCCTACAATAACGGGTTTGCCATTTATGCCAGCCCTCTCCCTTGCCAGACTGTAAGAAATAAGTGGGCGATTCTCCAAAAGGCAAGGCATAGTATCCAATTCTGGGACAAGGTAGTGGTAATTTGTATCAAACCACTTTGTCATCTCAAGTGGGGCAATACCCTCCCTCCCCCTAGCCAATGTAAAATAGAGGGAGAGGGGCACAGGGGCCTTTTCTTTATATTTGAATCTTTTTGGGATGAATCCAAACATTGTTGCCATATCTAGCATATGGTCATAGAGGGAAAAGTCATTTACGGGGATTAGGTCAATGCCTATCTCTCTCTGATATCCCCAATTCTCTACTTGCAGATTTAAGGCAGTCTCTTTTAATTTATCTTCACTGATCTTATCTTGCCAGTAGCCCTCTAGTGCCCTTTTTAACTCCCTACCCTTTCCAATCCTGGGATAGCCCAAATTGCTGGTTAAGATCTCCATCTTTTACCTCCTAATAGAACTCAAAATCTAACACAAAAATTGTTATTTGCCAAACCGATGCAAATATGTTAGAAATAGACATGGTTTCTTATAAAGTCAAAGATAGTTTCTTTTATAAGGCAAAGAGAGAGGGATATGTCTGTAGGTCGGTGTATAAACTTATGGAAATAAACCAAAAATATCACATAATTAAGGAAAAATATAGGGTATTGGACTTAGGGGCAGCCCCTGGGTCATGGATTCAATATACATCCAAGATTGTAGGTAAAGATGGTTTTATATTAGGGATAGACATACAGCCATTA
>JAGGTC010000125.1 GCA_021163945.1 Deltaproteobacteria bacterium
AAAGCTTTCTAATGTCAGAAAACTTTACAATTTAGGTGTCACAATACTTTACAGTTAAAATCCTTGCCAGATGCCATTTTTAGCCAGTGAGCCAATTTTGGTGTCAGTAAACTTTACAAAAATGGGTTCGAATCTAAAAACAAAAATCCAGTATTATCAAGGGTTTTCAATCTTGGCACAGATATTGAGGTAGAATATATATGGCTATATAAGTTGGTATTTAAGATGTTAGTCAATTTTACAAAGTGGAAAAAGTTTTCCAAAAATATGAAAGGATTTTCCAATTATTAACCTTAGGAGGTCAAAAATGAAAAAGGTATTGTTTTTGGCAGTGGTTTTAGGGTTGGTAGTGTTTTTTAGCCTTAGTGCCTTTGCTGCTACCATTGGCTTTGAGCCTGGTTCTCAAATTGTGCCAGTTGGCGAGCCAGTGAGTGTTGATTTGGTAATTTCAGGTTTGGGAGATGGAACTTCTCCTTCTTTGGCTGGTTTTGATTTGTTTATAGAGTATGACCCAACAATTTTAGCCCTTTCTGATGTCTCCTTTGGTGACCCAACCTTAGGTGATCAGTTAGATGTCTCAGGTTGGGGAAGTTTGTATGAACATTCATCTTATTCCTCTAATGTTGAATATCTTTTTGGATTATCTTGTAATCTAGCTGAGGATTTAATTAATTTGCAAGCACCTAGCTTTGTCCTAGCCACTTTGACCTTTGATACTTTAAGTGTTGGCACAAGTCCTTTAGAAATAGTTGACCCAGATCCTCCGTTTTTTGCGAGTAGGCTTGCCGATGAAAATGGAAATTGCTTATCTTTTGATTCGCAAAGTGGTAACATTTCTGCTGTTCCTGTACCTACCACATTAATCTTGCTTGGGTCTGGCTTAAGTGGAGTTTGGATTTTGAGAAGGAAGAAGTTTGGCTAAATGCGTATTTTAGCAGAGACGAAAGATTCTTGAACAAAACATTATAAACTAGTTTAAGGAGGAATGCTATGAAGTCAATTATTTGGCTGGGTGAAAAATTGGCCATGTTAGTAAAACGTTATAAAAAAGCAGCTATTACAGCTTTCATACTTTTATTTATCTTTAATTATTCAGCAATAGGGTCAGTTGTAAAAGAAAAAGATAAAAAAGAGATTCTAAACAAAGCCTGTATACTTAAAATTCCATTTATAGAAAACAAAGGCCAAATAAAAGATGAAAGTGTAAGGTATTATGCAAAGACCTTTGGAGGGACTGTCTTTATTACCAAGGATGGAAAGTTGGTTTATTCCCTGCCAAAATTTGAGACAAAAGAAAAGGTGAAAGGTTGGGTAATAAGAGAAAGCCTTGTTGGGGCTTCTATCTCTAATATAAAAGGAGAAGAAAAAGCGGTAACCAAGGTAAGTTGCTTTAAGGGAAAGGACCCTTCAAAGTGGAGAAGGAACATCTCAACTTACAATCTGATAAGTCTTGGAGAGGTATATAAGGGAATAGGGGTAAAGGTTAAGGCCTATGGGAAAAATGTAGAAAAGCTATTTTATGTAAAGGCAGGTGCAAATCCAGAAAGCATTAAAATAAAGATTGAAGGGGCTAAAAGTTTAAAGATAAATGAAGCTGGGGAGCTTGAGGTAGAGACAGGTCTTGGGGTTATAAAATTTACAAAGCCAGTGGCATATCAGGAGATTAATGGCAAGAGGGTTGAGGTAGCTGCTGCCTATACCTTACTTTCAGATTCAAAACATGTTTATGGCTTTAAGGTAGGAAGTTATAACAAAAAAGAGACGCTTGTAATAGACCCACTTCTAGCAAGCACATTCGTTGGTGGAATTGAGGACGATTGGAGCTCTTCTATTGCCCTTGATCGAGACGGAAATGTATATATAACTGGTGTGACATACTCTTCTGACTATCCCACAACTTCAGGTGCTCATGATGAAAGCTTTAATGGTGGTTATTATGATGTTTTTGTATCAAAGCTTAATAGTAGTTTAAGCACACTTCTTTCAAGCACATTCGTTGGTGGAAGTGATTACGATTATGGCTGTTCCATTACCCTTGATGGAGGTGGAAATGTATATATAACTGGTTATACATTCTCTTCTGACTATCCCACAACTTCAGGTGCTTATGATGAAAGCTTTAATGGTCCTTGGGATGTTTTTGTATCAAGGCTTGATAGTAATTTAAGCACACTTCTTTCAAGCACATTCATTGGTGGAAGTGATTACGATTATGTCCGTTCCATTGCCCTTGATAGAGGTGGAAATGTATATATAACTGGTTATACATCCTCTTATGACTATCCCACAACTTCAGGTGCCTATGATGAAAGCTATAATGGTTATTATGATGTTTTTGTATCAAAGCTTAATAGTAGTTTAAGCACACTTCTTTCAAGCACATTCATTGGTGGAAGTAGTAATGATTATGGCAATTCGATTACCCTTGATGGAGGTGGAAATGTATATATAACTGGTTGGACAGACTCTTCTGACTATCCCACAACTCCTGGTGCTTATGATGAAAGCTATAATGGTTGGGATGTTTTTGTATCAAAGCTTAATAGTAGTTTAAGCAATCTTTTGGCAAGCACATTCGTTGGTGGAATTGAGGACGATTGGAGCTCTTCTATTGCCCTTGATCGAGACGGAAATGTATATATAACTGGTGTGACATACTCTTCTGACTATCCCACAACTTCAGGTGCTCATGATGAAAGCTTTAATGGTGGTTATTATGATGTTTTTGTATCAAAGCTTAATAGTAGTTTAAGCACACTTCTT
>JAGGTC010000009.1 GCA_021163945.1 Deltaproteobacteria bacterium
CCCTCTCTTTAAACATAGATATTGTGCCAGGGGCAATCAGTCCCTCAACAAATCTACCCCATTTTCCTGTAAGGGCAGCTACTGTTTTGCTTACCTCTGCAATCTTTTTATCTGTCTCTTTAAATTTTCTATCTGTTTCCTTAAATTTTCTATCTGTCTCCTTAAATTTTTTGTCTGTCTCTCTAAACAATGCCCATACCTCTTGTATTGCCCTTTCTAGCTCTTGCTGGGTCATAATTTTACTCCCAAATTAACATAGCATGGATGCAATTTATTTAAATGTTGGCACGTTAACACGTTTACACATTTACACGTTAGCACGTTTGAACGTTCTTAATGATTGTGCGCCTATCCCAATAAGCAAAACCAATTACTGCTATGACTAAACTGGTAAAGATAGCTGACAATATTTTTAAAAAATCCATCATTTGCTCAAATCTTTTATCAATTTGCTCAAATCTTTTATCAATCTCTCCCATTTTTACTTTTAACTCAATCAATAATTCTCTGTCTTTTTGGGTAAAGCCATCTTGAGCAAGGAGGACTGAGGCGGATAAAAAGAAGATTTCTTTATTTCTTTTCTAATATAGACAACCCCATCTTTCTCTTCATTTTTAAATCTCTCTAGCTGTTGCAAATTCAGCTTGAAGTTCATCTTCATCGTAATCTATAACAGTTAATCCCAATTCGTTTAAAAAATCTATAAAAGCACTTAAACTAAGTCCTGCTAGCTCAGAAGCTTTCCCAAGACTAAGAACACTATTCTTAAAAAGGTGAGCAGAAAGCAATCTTTTAGCTTCTTTAGAAATTCGTTCTTTGTCATAACCACTACAAGATAAAGTTAAATAAGTATCTTCAGGTATTTCAAGTATTGCTTCTATTTTACTCATGAGCCTCTCCTCCTATTATTTCATTTGCTTTTTAGCATGTCTACTAAATTTTATTTTCATTCCATCCCATATTCCGCTAAACGCTATACGCTACCCCCTGCCTTCCAAATATTTTCTGCAAATTTATATTCACTCTGTGAAATATGTGCCCTGAACGTTGAAACGTTTGCACGTTTACACATCCTTAGTGTGTAGTGCTTAGTCCCTAGTCCGTGGTGCTTAGTCCTTTATCTCTGGTCATTTGGTCCTAGTCAATTCTAGCGGATAGTAATGAGTGTTTTGTTTGCCTTTTTAATAGCATGCCTTTTTTCTAAAGGGTAGATAAAGAGGATCACCAACTAAGACCATTTGCCAAGATAGATAAGGAAGACTAATAAAATAGCATTCTGCTAATGTTAATTGGCCACTTACAAGACAGCCAAAAAATATCTCTGGAAGGGAGAATGCCTGAACATAAGGTTCAGTTACTGGGCCAATAGTAGCAGATATACCTTTCTCTAACATCATTTTACACCAAACCTGGCTTTCTTTTCTCTTTAAGGTCTGACATTCTCCACTTGCAATATGATACCCAATAGAGCCAGGCTGCCACTTAAAAGCATCAATGTAATGTGCCAGACAATACCATCCACAGTAAAGAGCCGCCTTTGGACATTGTCCAGGTTGAAAGAGTTTTTGTGTATCTTCAATCACCACAGGCATAATCTTTTTTTCTCTAATAATCTCGGCTGCTCTATGAATAGACCGATCATAAAAGCTATAGCCCGAAATCTTTTTGTTACTTTTGTTACCAGGATTCTTCCAGCGGGCATCAAAATAGGCTATGCCTTTTAACCCATTTTTTTCAGCGTAAAGACTATCATTAATGATTCTTTTTACCACTTTATCCGATGGGCCATCTAATCGGCTTACCATTAACACTTGGGATGCTTTAAAAGGTAGTTTTTTTCCTCTAAATATTAAAAAATAGGGATTGGGGATCCAGCCTGCCAGGGGATAATCCTCCACCTTAACCAACGCAATTTCAGAATCTAAAGATGCTCTTTGGCTATTATGTCTTTTTTTAAGAAACGAGATTTGTTTTTTTATTTCAGCAAGTTTCTTTTTTAAATCCTGATATTTTTTTTGTTCCTTTGTGAAGCCTTTTAATTTTTGGGCAATTTTGTTTTTTTCTTGCTCTAGTTTTTTCAATTGTTGTCTTTCTTCAGGAGACATTTGAGGCGGTCCAATCTTAAGTGGCATACCATACATCATCACCAAACAACGAATGAAGGGATGCTGCTCTAGATATCTTCTGACAGGTGAAGCAATTCTTTTTTCATATTCTTTGCGACTGCAATATTCCTTATCGGTCACCCAGAGCTTAAGTAGATTTCCTTGAGGAATACCTCTTTTTTTCATGTAATATTTGGCAAGACTAACACTCTTTGAGGCATTTCCATTTGCAATAACCAGAATTTCTTCTGGACTAAGGGCAAAAGAAGGGGTTGCAAGGATAAATAACACCAGTGCAAATGCGTAGATGAGCAAATGTATAAAAGTGTAAATGAGGAAATGAGTAGATGGGTAAAATTTTTGTTTCATTTTTAGTGCTTAGTCTCTAGTGCTTAGTGCATAGTGCTTAGTGCGTAGTGCTTAGTCTCTAGTCCCTAGTGCTTAGTGCATAGTGCTTAGTCCCTAGTGCTTAGTGCATAGTGCTTAGTCTCTAGTGCTTAGTGCGTAGTGCTTAGTCCTTAGTGCGTAGTGCGTGGTCCTTAGTCCTTTGAAGGTAGGGTCTTTCCATCTAATATAAACTTTAAATCTTTCACCAAATTCTGTAATGTTTCATATACATCATTCCAATA
>JAGGTC010000211.1 GCA_021163945.1 Deltaproteobacteria bacterium
GCAGTATTGTAGAATTTAGGGAAGAAAAGATAACAAATGCCATCTATAAGGCACTAAAGGCTACAGGCAAAGATGATCATCCCTTGGCAAAGAGGCTGTGTAAGCAAGTAATAGCAATCTTAGAGAAGAGATATGATGGAGAAAATATACCCGATGTAGAGGATGTCCAAGATATAGTTGAATATGTCCTTGTAGATAACAAACTCTATGAGGTGGCAAAGGCCTACATAATTTATAGACAGCAACACAGGGAGATAAGGGAACTAAAAAGACTCCTTGAGCCATCTGGGCTTATAGAGACCTACCTTCAAAGGTCTGATTGGTTAATAAGGGAAAATTCCAATATGAGCTTTTCCCTACAGGGGCTAAATAGCTATATTGTGAGGAAGGTAGTCTCTGAATATTGGTTAGACAAGATATATCCACCAGAGATAGCAAATGCCCATAGAAGTGGGGACTTCCATATCCACGACCTGGATTTTCTTGGGGCATATTGCGTAGGGTGGGACCTCCAAGATCTGCTCTTAACAGGATTTGGCGGGGTCCCTGGGAAGATAGAATCAAGACCTGCAAGACACTTTAGGTCTGCCTTGGGGCAGATTGTCAATTTTTTCTTTACCCTTCAGGGTGAGAGTGCAGGGGCACAGGCATTTTCAAATGTTGATACCTATCTCTCCCCATTTATTAGATATGACAGTCTGAAATATGAGCAGGTAAAGCAGGCAATGCAAGAGTTTCTATTTAATATGAATGTACCTACTAGGGTTGGCTTTCAAACACCCTTTACTAATTTTACCCTTGATTTAAAGGTACCAGACTTTATGAAGAATAGGCCAATAATTATTGGTGGGGAAGCAAAGAGAGAAACTTATGGGGAATTTCAGAGAGAGATGGATATGTTTAATAGGGCATTTGCAGAGATAATGGTAGAGGGCGATGCCAAAGGGAGGCCTTTTACCTTCCCTATCCCTACCTACAACATCACAAAGGGATTTGATTGGGATGAAAAAAATTACACACCTATTTGGGAGATGACTAGGAGGTATGGTATTCCATATTTTTCAAATTTTGTTAATTCCGATATGAAACCAGAAGATGCAATGAGTATGTGCTGTAGGCTTAGGCTTGATCTAAAAGAACTGGAAAGGAGGGGAGGGGGGCTGTTTGGGAGTCATCCCCTAACGGGTTCAATAGGTGTAGTAACTATAAATATGCCTAGGATTGGTTATCTCTCAAAGACAGAAAAGGAGTTTTTTAAAAGACTAGAAGATCTGATGGAGCTCGCTAAGGAATCTTTGATAATAAAGCGGAAAATAATTGAAAGGTTAACTAATGAGGGACTCTACCCATATTGTAAATTCTATCTGAGAAATACAAAAAAGAGGTTTGGAGAGTACTGGAAATTGCACTTTTCTACAATAGGCATTATAGGAATGAATGAATCACTGCTTAACTTCTCCCCCTATAGGTGCACCATAGGGGAGGAAAAAGGCATAAAATTTACATTAAAGGTCTTAGATTTTATGAGGGAAAAATTATTAGAATTTCAAAGGGAGGGAAATAACTATAATCTAGAGGCAACGCCTGCAGAATCAACCTCTCATAGACTTGCTTTACTAGATAAGGAGAGATTTTCTGACATCATTACCCAAGGGAAGGGAAAGGGTGTATACTATACAAACTCATCACAACTCCCAGTAAATTATACAGACGATATATTTGAGGCACTGGATTTGCAGGAGGAAATACAGTGTAAATACACAGGGGGGACGGTCTTGCATATATTTTTAGGCGAATCACTGCCTAATGCCCAGTCAGTAAAAAATTTGGTAAGAAAGGTTATAGAAAATTATAGATTACCATACTTTACTATCACACCCACATTTTCTATCTGTCCAAATTGTGGTTATTTAGTAGGGAGGGTAGAGGTATGTAAAAAGTGTGGTGAAAGGTGCGAGGTATTTTCTAGAAGTGTGGGATATTTAAGGCCAGTCAATCAGTGGAATGAGGGAAAACAAAGGGAGTTTGAGGAAAGGAGGACATTTCTTATAAAGTGAATATAAAATTAGAGAAGGCGGCAGAGATAATATTAAGGGGTGGATTGGTTGTATATCCTACAGAGACATTTTATGCCCTGGGGGCAAATGCCTTAAACAAAAAGGCTGTAGAAGAGATATTCAGGGTAAAAAAACGTCCGCTATCTAAACCTATCCCTATCATCATTGCAGATAAAAGTTGGCTTAAGGATCTTGTAATAGAAGTACCTGAGGTGGCTATCCATTTGATAAAAAAATATTGGCCAGGGCCACTTACCATTGTTTTTAGGGCAAGCAATAAACTGCCATCAAATCTAACTGGGGGCACTGGCAAGATAGGTATAAGGGTCTGTAGCCACCCCCTGGCACAAAGACTAGTATCTTTAGTAAAAGTACCAATTACTGCTACTAGTGCGAATATCTCAGGAGAGCCCCCACCTAATAGTATAGAGTCTATTTCTCTAAATGGAATAGACATTATAGATGGTGGTCCTGTCCTTGGCCGTGTTCCCTCTACAATCATTGATGTTACCTCCACTCCACCTGTTATTTTGAGGCAAGGGGCAATAAAAATAACTTAACTTCTTATCTCAAACCAAAGATATAACGAAATAATTGACAAAAAACATATTATGAAGTAATTGAAATTTGTTTTATTAAAATAGGATATATTATTG
>JAGGTC010000057.1 GCA_021163945.1 Deltaproteobacteria bacterium
ACATTTACCTCCTCTTTAGGAAAAAAATAGATATTTCCCCCCTCCCTCTTTTGCACCTGACCTAAATAGACCTCATCCTCTGGCCCCTTAACAGATATAATCTCCTTAAACTTTGGAGAGATAAAAAAGCCTGTAGTAAAATTGCCTTTTAAGAGAGACCTTGCATACTTTATGGCAGAAATGGCCTCTTTTTTATCTATTACAGTTCTATATGCCTTAACTACCTTATCTATATCTCTTTTTACCTCAATGCTCACTGCATCAATACCTATAAGCCTTAGCTGCGGAATCAATGAAATTGCACATAAGGGCCTGCAATGAAAGAAATATCCTATTTCTCCATTGATTTCATAAGGTAGATCGCAAGGCCTTTGGCAATGCCCTTCCATATTGGACTTACCACATAAAAAACTGCTAAAGAGGCAAAGTCCTTGCTGGGAAAAGTGTAGCCTCCCATGCACCAATACCTCTAATTCTGTAGAGACCTGTTTTTTTATCTCTTCAATCTCTCTTAGGTTAAGTTCACATGCCAAGGCCACACGTTTAAATCCCATTTTTGTGAGCTGTCTTACGCCTAGCACATTGTGAATGTTCATCAATCTGCTGGCATATAGAGTAAAATGTGGAAACTTGTGTCTTAATAGATAATAGACACCCAGGTCTTGAATAATAAGGGCATCTGGCTTAATTTCATTTAGGGCTATAATTATATCTATGACCTTTGGCCACTCTGCCTCTCTGACCATAAAATCCAGAGAGACAAAAATCTTTTTATTATGCCTATGGGCATAAAGGGATAGAGAAGAGATCTCCTCTAATGTAAAGTGTGAATAATCTAGATTGATTTTTGTGCAGACAGAATCTGCCCCAGACTCTAAGGCCAGCATTCCTTCCTCAAGACTATCTATATACGCCATTAGCTCCACAGTATTTTTTTACGCCATGACAAGGGAGGTCGCAAGCCTTTTAAGGGATTTGAGCTTGCCAAAATGGAAATTTTTTGCTATCTTAATAGGAGGGCGGTTAACTCAGTGGAAGAGTGCCATCCTCACACGGTGGAAGTCGCTGGTTCGAATCCAGCACCGCCCATCAGGGAGATTATTAAATAATCCCATATTTTTTTAATTTTCTATACAAAGAACGGCGACTGAGCCCCAAAACACGTGCTGCCTGTGATCGATTCCCTGAGGTGAGTTCCAAGACCTTCTGGATATATCTCCTTTCTATCTCTGCCAGGGTTGTCTGTTTCCCTGGTTTAAAAAAGGAAATTTGCTCCAGTTTTTGTGTTCTGTATGTCTGTGGAATATCCTTTAGGGTAATATATTCCGTCTCGGCCATAATGTAGGCCCTTTCGATGACATTTTTTAGCTCCCGCACATTCCCTTCCCAAGGCAAGTGTTGGAAAAGCTCACTTACCTTTGGGTCTAGACCATTTATACCCTTTCCTATCTCCTCATTAAGTTGGTTGATAAAATATTGACACAGGAGGGGGATATCCTCCTTTCGCTCCCTTAGTGGGGGGATATGGATGCAAATAGTATTTAATCGAAAAAACAGGTCTTTACGGTATCTATTTTCATCCACCATCTGCTTTAAATCACAATTTGTAGCAGCAATAACCCTTACATCTACCTTTTTTACCTTTATATCCCCTACACGTTGAACCTCATGGTGTTCTAGGACCCTTAATAATTTTGCCTGTAGGGAAAGGGGCATCTCGCCTATCTCATCTAGGAAGATAGTCCCTTTATCAGCAATCTCAAATAAACCAGGTTTATCTTTAATGGCCCCTGTGAAGGCCCCCTTTACGTGTCCAAAGAGCTCACTTTCTAACAGTGTCTCTACTAGGCCAGCACAGTTGACAACAACAAAGGGCCTATGTCTGCGGGGGCTCAGATTATGAATTGCCTGGGCCACCATTTCTTTACCTGTACCGGTCTCCCCTGTAATTAAAACACTTGTTGAATATCTAGAGACCTGCTTTATTGTAGAGAACACATTGAGCATACTTAGGCTCTGCCCAACCATCCCCTCAAATATATAATCTCCTTTGACCTTTCTCTCCAAAAGCTTCACCTTTTTCTTGATCATCCTCTGCTCAAGTACCTTTTCCAAAACTATTTTTAGTCTCCTAAAATCTACAGGTTTTACTAGATAATCATAGGCCCCAAGCTTTATTGCCTCAACTGCGCTATCAATAGAGGGATAACCAGTGAGGATAACAATATCTACTTCAGGATCAAAGGATTTTGCATGCCTGAGTACCTCTAGACCATCCATTCCTGGCATATTGAGGTCCAAGATTATTACGTCCGTCAAGGTATTAGTAAGTAGGTTTAGTGCCTCTTCACCACTACTAGCTGTAACTGCCCTATAACCACAATTCTCCAGAAATTCACGTAGAAGTTGACAAATCTCTATCTCGTCATCTACTACCATAATTTGGTAAGGGCTCATTCAGACCTCGATTTTTTATAAAATTAATATTATTCAAAATAGATGATAAACCCTGATGTGTCAAGAAGTCAAGGCGCCCTCTACAGGGATAGGGCAAAGTCAAACACTATTTCAGCATACAACTTATGATTAAAACTTTATCTGGAATACGGTCTGGAAGAAGTGCTCATTGTGATAGTTCGGGTTGTCGTGCCAGAGCCTCTCA
>JAGGTC010000020.1 GCA_021163945.1 Deltaproteobacteria bacterium
CGAATATCTCAAAGATTTTGTTTTAAAGGGAAGTTCTGAAAGATATTTACAAGTGGCTATAGAATGTTGTATTAATATCGGAAATAGAATTATATCATTAGCTCAATTTAAAGAACCCGTCTCTACACCAGAGACCTATGCTGACATTTTCATTGAACTTGGTAAAGTATGCAAAATATCCCCTGAGTTTGTTAATAATCTTGTGAAGATGGTGAGATTCAGGAATATGCTCGTACACATTTACTGGGAAGTAAATGCAGAAGAAGTTTACAATATCCTTCAACATCACCTTGCCGACTTTGACCGCTTTAGGGAGATAGTAATAAAGTGCCTGCACCTCATGCAGGCCTAGCGCTACTAGGGGAAGAGGTCTTGAGCACTTGACATCTATCCCGATGTTTGCTAGGAGCAAATAATGCAATTGAGTGATTTTCCAAAAGAGATAATTCCTTACCTCTTGCCAAAGGCAGGAGGAAATCTAGTTTATCGTTGCCTTAATTGTGGGGAGGAATATCCTATCTCTCAGTTCCTCTATACCTGCCCCCGTTGCCAGGGCATCTTTATGATTTTGGATAAAGATTTTGACCGCCTAAAGGATATACCAGGGGGGCTTTGGAGGAAGATATTTGATTATAGAAAGATGTTAAATAACCCCTCACTAAAGGGGATATTTTTATTTCACGAGTTTGTTGCCCCTAATGTGCCCTTAGAGGACATCGTCTACCTAGGGGAAGGGCACACACCTATCATAGAGGCAAATGATTATATGAAAAAATTAATAGGCTGTCGTTTTTACTTTAAATACGAAGGCCTTAACCCTAGTGCCTCTTTTAAGGATAGGGGGATGGCCTGTGCCTTGAGCTATGTAAATTATTTGATAAGGGAAATGGGGCTAGAGGATGTCCTGGCTATATGTGCCTCTACAGGTGATACATCCGCCTCTGTTGCCCTATATGCATCCGCCTTAAGGGGGAAGGTAAAGTCTGCAGTACTACTCCCTAAGGGAAAGGTCACCCATGAGCAGCTCTCTCAGCCACTTGGTCATGGGGCATCTGTATTTGAGATACCTGGTGTATTTGATGATTGTATGAAGATAGTAGAAAACCTAGCAGATAACTATCAAGTAATCCTCCTAAACTCAAAAAACCCATGGCGTATTAAGGGGCAAGAGTCCTATTCATATGAGATTGCCCAGTGGTTTGACTATGATTTAGAAAATAAGGTGGTCATTGTCCCTATAGGGAATGCAGGAAACATTACAGCCATAATCTCTGGATTTATAAACTTTTACAAAACAGGCATTATCAATGACCTCCCAAAGATAGTTGGTGTCCAATCCAATCATGCAAATCCTGTTTACCTTTATTATTTAGAACCAGACTCAAAGAGGCGTGTTTTTAAACCTGTTAAGGTAAGGCCTAGCTGTGCCCAGGCAGCTATGATTGGAAATCCTGTTTCTATGCCTAGGGTGATACAACTTGTGGAGGAATACAATGATTTGGCCAAGGAAAAGAAGATATTTGTAGTGGAGGTCACAGAACAGCAAATTATGGACTTTATGCTCATTGCCAATAGAAATGGACACATTGTTTGTACACAGGGGGGCGAATCCCTGGCTGGTTTGGTCAATGCATTGGATAAAGGCATAGTAAAGAAAGATGAAGAGGTCATTTTGAATGCCACAGCCCATATGCTCAAGTTTATCAGCTTTCAGAGGATGTACTTTGAAGATAGCTTTCCAAAAGAATATGAGGTAAGGCCTAAAGAGGAGCTGATAAATGAGCCAATGCTCATTCGCCCAAGCGATATCTCTCACTTCCCTGATGAAAAATCACTATCACCTGAAGAATTTAAAGAGTTTGTAGAAAAGATGAGTAAGGCCATTGCAGATTGCCTTAACTTAAAGAAAAAGTGAAGTTTTTTGTCCTTGGCATCCTATTTGTTATTGCCATAAAAGGTCTTTTTGTCTTCTTTACCTCAATTTGTGTGCCTGCCACTGGTGGGGCAATATTCACCAGGACACACCCATCTATGATAAAAAAGATCCTAGAAAACATAAAGTTAGAACCAAACCAAGTAGTATATGATTTGGGCTGTGGGGATGGCCGTTTTTTAAGGGAGGTGGCAAAGAGGTATAATGTAAGGGCCATTGGCTTTGAAATAAATCCATGGGCATATTTTTTGGCAAGGATCTATAATCTTTTTAGCAGGGCCAAAGTAAAAGTAGTATTTGCCAATTTCTGGAAAAAGAAGGTCTGTGATGCAAACCTTATCTTCTGCTATCTATTCCCTGATGTTATGAGAAAATTAGAAAAAAAACTAGAAAGGGAGCTAAAACCAGGTACTTTAGTGGTAAGCTGCAACTTTCCCCTTCCTGATTGGCGGCCAGAGAAGATAATCCGTGCCGCCTTCCCATACAATGACCTAATCTACATCTATCAATTCAGACCTTAAACTTCTAACTATGAAATTTCTCCTAACATCTTATACCTTCTTGTATAATTTGTAGACGGTAGTTAATCAGTATCTGTTTATCAAAAACCTCATTCATATCCGAATTCCTTCTTTTTGCACTGCTTGAAAAAATGGGGAGGCAG
>JAGGTC010000133.1 GCA_021163945.1 Deltaproteobacteria bacterium
GCCCACTGCCAAGAGAAAGTTTCAATCGCCCTCAAGCTCTTACCATTAGTGCAACTCTCAAGCAATTAGCTGAGGATATTCGCTATTTAAGTTTCAATCGCCCTCAAGCTCTTACCATTAGTGCAACTTAAGACACTACATGCACAACTTAAGGAAAAGAAAGTTTCAATCGCCCTCAAGCTCTTACCATTAGTGCAACCCATGTCCAACCATCTGCCCACTGCCAAGAGAAAGTTTCAATCGCCCTCAAGCTCTTACCATTAGTGCAACGGGAATATATTTCTCGCTTGATTTGCCAAAATTTTTGTTTCAATCGCCCTCAAGCTCTTACCATTAGTGCAACTTACCGTGGAAGAGTATTTATGTGGTGAGCAAAGTGTTTCAATCGCCCTCAAGCTCTTACCATTAGTGCAACAAAGAAAAGAAAAAAATAAGGGTAAGAATTATTATGTTTCAATCGCCCTCAAGCTCTTACCATTAGTGCAACTTAAAGAAAGCACTGAGTGTCTGAATAAGTTTGTTGAGTTTCAATCGCCCTCAAGCTCTTACCATTAGTGCAACATGATATTCTAGCTGCCCTTCCGCCTTTACGAGTAAAAAAGTTTCAATCGCCCTCAAGCTCTTACCATTAGTGCAACTGGAGGAAAAAGAGGAACATTACGGGAAAGTATATTATAGGTTTCAATCGCCCTCAAGCTCTTACCATTAGTGCAACATGAGTTTTTTACCATAGTTACTTCCCATTTATCAAGTTTCAATCGCCCTCAAGCTCTTACCATTAGTGCAACCTTTGGATAGTAAGAAAGAGGATGTGGTTTTTGAAGCGTTTCAATCGCCCTCAAGCTCTTACCATTAGTGCAACTCTACAAAAGTATCTATATCACAATCCCAATCCACATCGTTTCAATCGCCCTCAAGCTCTTACCATTAGTGCAACGCAGAAGCTTTAATGAATCCTTGGGCAGTTAATCAGTTTCAATCGCCCTCAAGCTCTTACCATTAGTGCAACTTAATGAGAAGTCATCTTCTTTTTCAAGCAAACTTGCTATTGTTTCAATCGCCCTCAAGCTCTTACCATTAGTGCAACGCCTACTACATTTGGTGGTTATGGAAGAGGAACTTATGTTTCAATCGCCCTCAAGCTCTTACCATTAGTGCAACAATCCATATCGGTGCTCTTACCAATTGTTTTGCATTGTTTCAATCGCCCTCAAGCTCTTACCATTAGTGCAACGAAACTTTGTTAATGGCAAAGAAAAAGGTTTCACCTGTTTCAATCGCCCTCAAGCTCTTACCATTAGTGCAACTATAGTTGAACCACAACCAAAATTTAGAGGGATTTATGTTTCAATCGCCCTCAAGCTCTTACCATTAGTGCAACGTAAAAAGAACATGAAAAATCTAGCTAAGCAGTTTGTAAAGTTTCAATCGCCCTCAAGCTCTTACCATTAGTGCAACGTTTCTATCCGTGCTCCCATGCATATTTTTAAGATTGGTTTCAATCGCCCTCAAGCTCTTACCATTAGTGCAACTAGTCACAAAGCTCCATGCCCATATTTAGAATGGAAGTTTCAATCGCCCTCAAGCTCTTACCATTAGTGCAACTAACATTTTTTATTTGCATCCAAGAGAATTAAATAGTTTCAATCGCCCTCAAGCTCTTACCATTAGTGCAACAAGCCTGAATTAAAAATACCACTGCCTTTTGGTATGTTTCAATCGCCCTCAAGCTCTTACCATTAGTGCAACATGGATGCGTTTATGTAGCACGATTCGATGTGGACGTTTCAATCACCCTCAGGCTCTTACCATTAGTGCAACTCAGGGCAGATTTCTTGTGGCCTCACTGCCCCAGCGTTTCAATCACCCTCAGGCTCTTACCATTAGTGCAACTTGAACAGAATTTACGAGATATAAGAAGCTGGTATCAAGGTTTCAATCACCCTCAGGCTCTTACCATTAGTGCAACATTGATTGCGTGGTTACTTCTCCACCATATTGGGGCTGTTTCAATCACCCTCAGGCTCTTACCATTAGTGCAACAACCAATTATGTGCATAACGGAAATTTTAGATGATGTTTCAATCACCCTCAGGCTCTTACCATTAGTGCAACTTAAGTAGAGCATTTAAAAATATTACTTTATCAATGTTTCAATCACCCTCAGGCTCTTACCATTAGTGCAACAGGAAACAAGCTTTACAGAATGAGATAGACAATATTCAGTTTCAATCACCCTCAGGCTCTTACCATTAGTGCAACTTATATCTTCTTCAAGAGATTTACAGGGTGCTACATGGTTTCAATCACCCTCAGGCTCTTACCATTAGTGCAACTACCAAATAATCAAGAGGCAGAGAAACAGTTACCGTGTTTCAATCACCCTCAGGCTCTTACCATTAGTGCAACTAAGGCAAGTGCCCGATTGTAAGCATTACTTGGTAGGTTTCAATCACCCTCAGGCTCTTACCATTAGTGCAACGCTGCTGCACAGGCTCTCTACAATGCCATATTTGAGGTTTCAATCACCCTCAGGCTCTTACCATTAGTG
>JAGGTC010000220.1 GCA_021163945.1 Deltaproteobacteria bacterium
ATGATGGCATCAGGTTGATATTGTAAAAGGACTTTTTCAAATCTTATCATAATTTCTGCTGTTTGAACTGCCTGGGAAGCAGAACCAACTTCTAGATTAATATCGGGTTTAGGAAGACCTAATTGATTAAAAAACAATTCAGACATATTTTCATCATAGTGCTGACCAGTGTGCACTAAAATTTGGTGAATAGTGACTGGTGACTGGTGAAGAGAGTTATATTCATTAATGGCAGAGATAATAGGGGCGATTTTCATAAAATTGGGACGAGCGCCGACTATGTGCATGACTAGGTAGTTCATAGGAGTTAGCGGTTAGGGGTTAGGAGTTAGCGGTTAGGGGTTAGCGAATAGGGATTAGTGTTTAGTAGATAGTTTGTTAATATAAGTTTTTAAAAGTTTTATAACTTCTTGGTTTAGTTGATAAACTTCTTCAAATTGACTGTCTTTACAAAAACCTAAATCTTTACCTAAAGAAAGTTGTGTTTCTAACTCTGCTGCTGAGCCCAAAGCGATTTTTAGAAATTGAGTATATTCCTTTGAACCTCTCATGTAACCTTCTGCTATATTTGAGGGTACTGAAATAGCACACCTTCTAAGTTGAGCAGTAAGGCTATAAAGTTCCTCCTTGGGAAAGGATTTTGTTAAATTATAAACCAGTTTTGCTACTTCATACGCTTTCTTATATGCATCTAAATCTTTATAGCTTTTTATCTTCATAATAACTAGCAGCGATTAGGGCTTATTAGCGTTTAGCGGACAGTAAACTACACGCTACCCCCTATACGCTATACCCTACACGCTATCTCTATATGCTCAGGCTGTCTATCCATTTTTCACACCATTTTTCAAACATAAGTAAAGCCCAAAGAGGAGCAGTGTGATTAGCAATGCCAAGTTGATGTTCATGCCAAAGTTTTTCAATGAATTTGTAATTAAATAAACCACGTTGTTTGGCTTTTGTACTAAATAGGATATCTTTACTAAGTTCCTTTATCTCTTTTCTAAACCATTTTTCAATAGGGATAACAAATCCCATTTTTTTGCGATTAAATATGTATGATGGCAATAAGCGAGACATGGCTTTTTTAAATATGTATTTTGATACATGTCCATTTAGTTTTAAAAAAGAGGGAATTGTAGCAACGAATTCCATAAATTTATGGTCAAGCAAAGGTACTCTTACTTCTAACGCATGGGCCATGCTTGCCCTGTCAACTTTGGTTAGAATATCATCAACAAGATAGGTTTTCATATCGATATATTGAACTCTAGAAAGAGGATCATTAGTTTGAGTAGCTACTTTATTAAAATAAGATTCAAATATAGATGAAGTATCATATCCTTTAAGGGCAATAATAACATCTTTGCTTAATAGTTTTTCTTTCATCCCAGGCAAGAGTTGAGATACGGAATAAAAGAATGCTTTAGAAGGCGGCAGGGATAGATTTGTTAAAAATGATTTGGCCCTAAAGATTTGAGGAAGCCAATCAGCTTTGGGGTAAATTTTAGCTAAATTAGCAATAAATGTTTTACGGAAGATTTGTGGAATGGTCTTTCTTAGTCTATTTTCTAATCTATCATAAAAATAGCGACGATATCCAGCAAAGTTTTCATCACCACCATCCCCTGAAAGGGCAACTGTGACACTCTGTTTGGCTACTTGAGAGACATAATAAGTAGGAATGGCAGAAGAGTCGGCAAATGGTTCATCATAATGAAAGGCTAATTTATCAACAATACTTAAAGCATTAGGAGTAACAGTATATTCATGGTGATTAGTATGAAATAATTTTGCCACTTCACGGGCATAATCTAATTCATTATAGGCTGCCTCTTTAAATCCAATAGAGTTAGTAATTACTGGCTCTTCCATCAATTGAGCCATAATAGCTACAACAGAACTAGAGTCTACACCACCACTTAAAAAGGCCCCTAAAGGAACTTCACTTATTAAACGTATTTTGACTGCTTTGGTAAGTAGTTGAAATAATTCTTCTGCCCATTGTTCTTGTAATTTGAATTTAACTTGAGCAAAGCTTATATCCCAATATTCTTTTATTTTAAGACCATTTTGAGAATAAATTAGGATATGTCCAGGTGGAAGTTTATAAATATTTTTAAACATTGTTTTTGGGGCAGGTACATAAAGGAGAGAAAGGTAATCTGAAAGGGCTTTTAAATTTATTTCTTTTTTAACATTTGGATCCTTAAGGATGGCCTTAATTTCTGAACCAAAAATAAGTTTTTTATTGTTGACATAATAATAAAGGGGTTTAATCCCTATGCGGTCACGGGCAAGGATTAGTTTCTTTTGTTTTTCATCCCAAATAGCAAAGGCAAACATGCCATGAAGTTTTTCTACACAATTTTCTCCCCATTCTTCATAGGCATGAATTATAGTCTCAGTGTCACTTCTAGTTCTAAATATGTGTC
>JAGGTC010000190.1 GCA_021163945.1 Deltaproteobacteria bacterium
ATTATCTACCCTCCTAAGAGAGATCGATGAGGATTAAGGCGCCCGCGACCTCCGCAAATCTTGGAGCAGGTTTCGACGTCTTCGGTTTAGCCTTAAAGGAGCCTTATGACCTCGTTGAGGTTACGCGGATTCCGGAGAAGAATGTTAGGATTAAGCTCGTGGAAGGATATGAGATACCATTAGAGCCTGAAGAGAATACGGGAGGCTATGTCGCTCTCAGGATGATCGAGGACTTCGACCTACCCGAAGGCATTGAGCTTAGAATCTGGAAAAGGATTAAGCCGAAAAGCGGGCTTGGAAGTTCCGCCGCAACAGCCGCTGCGGCAGCCTATGCTTTGAACAAGCTCTTCAACTTAGGTTTGTCAAGGGAGAAGCTCGTGGAATATGCTGCTCTAGGCGAGCTTATCTCCGCGGGGTCGCCGCATCCCGATAACGTCGCTTCGGCGATTTATGGAGGCTTCACAATGATATTATCGAGGAATCCTCTCAAGATCTATGCCGTGGATCCTCCAGCGGATCTCGGAGTCGTCATCGTCTTACCAGTCGTCGAGAAGGCTTCAACGAAGAAAGCTAGGGAGATTCTTCCAAAGATGATCGAGCTCGAAAGATACGTCTATAATGTTGGGATGGCCGCCTCATTAGTGGCTGGAATGAGTCTCGGTAACATAGAGATGATTAAGGAGGGGATGAATGATCTGGTCGTCGAACCTATTCGAGCTAAAGCTGGAATAATATCAGAATACGAAGAGGTTAAGGAGCTGGGACGCCGTCTCAACGCCGGCATAGCGGTAAGCGGAGCCGGTCCAGCGATAATCGGAGTGATCGAGAAAGAGAGGAGGAAGGTCTTGGCTAAGGAGCTTGAGAGGCTTTATACCTCGAAGGGATATAGATGCCGGGTCTACATAACTGAGCCGGGACCTGGAGTTTCCGAGCTCGAAGAATAGTGGAGGTGTTTAAGGCTCTGCGAAGATATTGGCTCAAATGTATTGGCTGCGGCCGAGAATATCCTGGTTCTAGCAGGCTCTACACATGTCCAAGCTGCGGAGATCTGCTTGACGTCGTATATGAGCTGGGAGATGAGGTTTCGAGGATACCTTGGCTGAAAAATTATGATTTGAGACCTCTTGGGGTCTGGAGGTATCGGGAGCTTCTACCCATAGAAGATTATGAGAAGATAATCTCCATGAATGAGGGCGGGACCAGACTTATCAGATGTAGGAATTTGGAGCATGAGCTAGGGGTAAGGGAGATCTACGTGAAATGCGAGGGCGATAACCCGACTGGATCATTTAAGGACAGAGGTATGACCATCGGAGTCACAAAGGCCATCGAAGTCGGCGCGAAGACCACGATCTGCGCATCCACCGGGAATACCAGCAGCAGTCTCGCAGCTTACTCAGCCAGAGCAGGTCTCGAATGTGTGGTCTTAGTCCCAGCTGGGAAGACCGCCCTGGGAAAGCTTAGCCAAGCCATAGTTCATGGAGCAAGAGTGCTGGCCATTAGGGGAAGCTTCGACGACTGCTTACAGATAGTGAAGACGCTCAGTAGGGATAAGCGATTTTATCTCCTAAACTCGATAAATCCCTTCAGGCTTGAAGGCCAAAAGACCGCAGCCTATGAGATCTATGAGCAACTCTCCGGAGCGATTCCGGATAGGCTAATAATTCCTGTTGGGAATGCCGGGAACATTGTAGCATATTGGAAGGGCTTCAAAGATCTGAGAAATTTAGGCCTGATCAACCATCTTCCAAGATTCGTTGGTGTTCAAGCAGAAGGAGCTTCTCCCATCTATAAAGCCTTCATCAAAGGAGCCGATGAGATCGAACCGATAAAAGACGTGGAAACTGCTGCGACGGCAATAAGGATCGGGAACCCGGTGAATTGGAAGAGAGCGCTTAAAGCTGTTAGGGAGACGAATGGACTCATGGACATGGTATCAGATGAGGAAATTCTACAAGCTCAGAGAATTCTGGCGTCAAGAGAAGGAGTCTTCACAGAACCCGCTGGAGCGACCCCAATAGCATTTTTGATTAAAGCTGTGAGAGAAGGATTGATAGCAAGAGATGAGCGGGTCGTCTGCATAGCCACGGGTCATGGGCTAAAGGATCCGGACATAATTATAAAGTCCTCTAGGAAGCCCGTTGAAATCGATGCAAGCCCCGATCATGTTCTCCAAGCCTTAGATGCTCAGCGAAAGCCGTTTAAGACCCCAAGTATATCTTCCTAAGGATGGTGGAGATCGCTTGAATCTAGCTGAAGCTGCTGAGAGAATTAGGATGGCGATCAGATCCAAGGAGTTTTTGGGGATCGTTGGCGGGAGGG
>JAGGTC010000026.1 GCA_021163945.1 Deltaproteobacteria bacterium
GACATTATGTTCAGAGATATTCGGCGACCCTCCATAATCAATTAATCTTGTAGAATGTTTAATATGTGAGAGAGGATCATTATCATTGTGTCCTTCGAAGAGGCCGAGCTAATTAAGAAGAGGGCTGAGGCTTTCCTGAGAAACGCCAAGAGATTACTGGAGGAGAAGGAGTGGGACCTAGCTGCCTTCAATTTGGAGCAGTACTGCCAGTTAGTCCTGAAGTATAAGCTTTTGGTTGAGAAGGGAAGCTATCCCAGGACGCATTCACTGAGGTCTCTCATCCGTCTGTTAGGCCGACCCGAGGCATTGAAGTTGATAGAGGATGAGAGGTATCTTCACTATATAGCGAGATTGGAGGAGGCCTATATTGTCTCTAGGTATATCCCCTACTCTTATGAGGAGAAGGAGATATTGGACCTCTATAGATTTGTATCTGAGGTGTTCAAGCGGTATGTCGACCCGTGATCCCTCCTACTACCTAAGGAACTACATGAAGGTAGTTCGCGAGGTAAGAGACATTGTGAGGAAGATAGACCCAGATGCGAGGGTTTACGTGTTTGGGTCTGTCGTGAGAGGGAAATTCACAGCCTCCAGTGATATAGATGTAATGGTCGTGACTGAAAGGATAGAGCGGAAATATGAGATGATGGTCAGGGTATATAAAGCTACTGAAGCACCAATCGAGTTGCATGTAGTCACACCAGAGGGTTTCTTATGGTACAAGAAGTTCTCAGGTGACGAGATCGTAGAAGTTAAATAGGGGAAAGTTAGCTCAACCTAAAAGTAAGGGGCATCTACCACATCAGCTCATTCTGCTCCAACTGGAGAGGGATCTCTACTATAGCCCCTATCACTAGATCTCGATTCTCTACTGCTTGCTTGAAGTAATTAGTAATTCATCCCCAGTCAAAGTACATGACCATAACTTCTCTCTAAATGATGAGAGACTACATCATTAATCCGCATCCCCAACCGTCTCAAGAGCATCTTCAATCGCATTTTTAAAGTCACAGTCCAAGTAACTACGAATGCTTGATGAGGAAGAATACTCTAGATGGATGAGCATGGCAAAGAAGACGTTGGAATCAGCTAGGAAAGATCTAGAGGGTACCTTTTACAACTGGGCATGCTTCAAAGCTCAGCAAGCAGCGGAGTTCGCTGTGAAGGCATTCCTCTGGGGGGTAGGTACTCCTAAATATGGCCATGCCATATCGAAGCTCATAGGAGAAGTTGGTGACGTGCCAGAGGATATCATAGAAGCTGGAAAGAGGCTAGATAAGTTTTACACTGCCCCTAGATATACTGATATGTGGGTAGAGGGTTCCCCTTATGAATACTATAGCAGGAAGGAGGCTGAGGAGGCAATTTATTATGCTGAGAAAGTGATATCATTCATAGAAGGCAGATGGAAATTATTAAGAGGAGGAAGAGAGAGTTAAGGAAGAGAGTAGAGCTAGCCAGAGGGTTTTTGCAGTCTATCTATGGATACCTTAGTCCTATGACAGCCATAATCATAGGATCAACCGCTAGGGGGGATTTCAATCAGTGGAGCGATATTGACTTAGTTATAATCTCCGACAGGTTCCCTGAGAACCCAATAGACCGCTTCAGGATGGTTGAACTTAGGATACTGCCGGGGATAGAGCCAATTCCCCTAAGAACAGCTGATTTGATGAGGTTAGTTGAGAAGAAAGCCCCGGTCTTAGAGGATATGGTGGAGGGGATATTTCTAGTGGACGATTTAGGAATTAGGAGAGTCCTGCTCGATCGTACTAAGAAAAGGATATTGGATCAAAATTCGAGGCAGTAGCAGGAGGGCGGGGAATCTCTTATCACGACTTCGAGCGATAGGTAGTGCGACGCCCTAAAGGTAATTACAATTTACAACCTGTAATATAGTATGCCGTGGGAAACTGTTAGATATTCAATAGACAAACATACACATAGACTGATATGGAGCGACACTACACGATGAGGGAGGCGGCCAAGATCCTGGGCGTCTCAGTCAGGACGATTCAGCGATGGGACAAGGCTGGCAAGATCAGGTGCATTCGCACTCCTGGAGGTAGGAGGAGGGTTCCAGAGTCGGAGATAAGGAGGATACTCGGCCTGAGTGAGGAGCGAGTTATGGGATATGCTAGGGTCTCCTCAAGATCGCAGAGGGATGACTTGGAGAGGCAGGTTCAGGCTATAAGGGAGTACGCGAGCCAGCGGGGCTACGAGCTGGCCGGAGTGATAACCGATGTGGGCTCGGGCCTGAACGAGCGGCGTAGAGGATACC
>JAGGTC010000090.1 GCA_021163945.1 Deltaproteobacteria bacterium
CTTAAATACCTGATAGTTACCCCCGCCTCCATAGAAATCATCTCTTTTTTTCCTCCATCATAAAATCCATGATGGAGGACCTATATCTTTTCTTGGAAGGGGGGTCAATTTTAAGTGGGAATTAATAAAAATCCACGATTGATTTTTGGGCAAGGGTATTTTTAACAAGGAAATGAGAAAATAAACGGGGTTAGACCATTTCCTTGACAGATAGGGCAGATTTTGATATGGGAAAAAACATATAATGCAAAATAGAATGAATTGGTTTACAAAGAAATTAATAATTAACCGTCTATTGTAAATGAGCTTGTTATCCGAGATTCAGGAATCGGTTGTTCAGCCAGACACTGATACCGGACCAATCCTGCTCAAGCTACGTTTGCTAGCAGCACGTGTTGGTAGTGTGTCTTTAGAAAAATGGGTAAAATATGAATCAGAAGGTTATCCAAGTGATATAGAAGTGCCCTCATATAGGATAATTGGAGTCTCTTATAGAGGCACATTTTCTGGGCCATTCGAATCTAGAATTGAAAATGCGCCAATTCCATTGTATCTAATTGAAAAATTTGCAGGAGAGAATTGGACAAAATATCGAGTTCGTGAAAGTATGGCTGCAATAGATGACTTGCTTGCTAGTTCGTCAGATAGGGGTGGCTCTCTTGAAATTGATGCATCAAATCTGATTTTGTTATTACAAGGGAAGATTTATCCGAAATGTGCTTGTAATGAAATCAAAGGAGTTGTATCAAGATCGGCCTTGGCTGAAATACGACATTTTGTAAGAAGCCGAATTCTTGAGCTAACAATTCAGATAGAAAGGTCTGTTCCTGAAGCAGCCAAGATAACTTTTGGTAACCCAAAATCCAAAGAAGCACTCGATTCTGAGAAAATAAATCAGATTTCCACTCAAGTAATATATGGAAATGTGACCAACATTACAGCTGGTAATGGCGCGCAGTTTGTTTTCTCAATAGGCAGAGGGGATAAAGAAGCGTTAATTCACTATCTTGTAAGTTCAGGCATACCTGAAGCAGACGCAAAGGAAATAGCTGAAATACTTGCAACAGAGGAGCCAAGTGGGAGTGATGAACCATTTGGTTCAAGAGCAAAAGCTTGGCTATTGGATAATCTAAAAAAAGCAGCTAATGGAACATGGAAGGTTGGGATCTCAGTTGCAACCAAGGTGTTAACTGAGGCCGCTTTAAAATACTATGGATTCAAATGAAGAACACTTTTTTGCAAAGCACATAATAGGGATATCAACAAATGCATAACCATTCGCTCCACTTGACCGCTATTCCCCTGGCGCTCCATAGCGGCAAGTGACATTTATCGTTAGGCGAGGGGATTTGAGTTGGTGCGCCAAATATTCTGGGATATACTGCTGAAGTTAGCAGATAGATATAGAAGCGAGGCTGAGCAATGCCTATAGTTTCGGGTTCTTATCTAGCAGGGTTGGTCTGCGTAAGAGCTGCGTTAGAGACAGTGTTCATTGCAAGATACTTGCTAGAACTTTTCGATAGGTCTGAGAAAGAGTTAAATGAATACGGCTTTCGTGTGGATGAGGAGCAAGGTCTTATTGAAGGCGTACCATTGCCTGTTCTAAAGGATTTAATTAACCAGGCATACACAGACAGGATAATTACAAAGGTGGGACGTGACGTGGCGCACCGGATTCGCGAATGGGGCAACAAAATTCATCCAGCGCGAATCGCTGATCAACGGAGATTGCCCAAAATAAGTCGTCGGAATTTGCAGGCAAGGCTAAGAGATCTTCATCTAGTGATAGATCAACTTACACGAACACTTTAACGCTTGGCTGAAGTGAGATAAACCTTTTGATTTTCCCTCGAGAAAGTGGACAGGGGAATAAGCTAAGAGGTACTATTCCATTATTTGTTTGATAACATGAAAAAGTTGCGCACCTCTGGTAATATGGGATTTTTAGCAAAGAAGGAGGTGCAATAGCAAATGTCAAGTAAATTTTGTAAAAGAAAAGTAGAAGCGATGGAATTTCCGAATAGCGACATACCAAATTGTCAAGGAGCAAAATTTAAATTATTAGGGCTTATCCTTTGCTAATTCGTTGGTTGGATATCCTTCACATAACCCCAAATAAGGCTCCCCTCCTCTGCAAGGTGCCACTTTTTGTCAAAGAAAAATACTCTCTTTTTTGCTAGCTTAAGGCCATAAATCTTATGGCCACTATGCCAATATAAAGC
>JAGGTC010000229.1 GCA_021163945.1 Deltaproteobacteria bacterium
GATAAGAAAGAGTTAAAAAAATCTCTCTATTTGCTTTTTTTTTATTTTTCAAATATTTTTGAGGATAACTCATCAACTGCTTTTGGCATAATTTAATTGTACTTCGGCAGATTGCGCCTATTTGTTCGGCACTACCTTTTGTGCCAAATTGGCACAGCTATCTTTGACCCCTGTCTATAATATTTTCTCTATATGTGCCTTTTTGGCACGCACACCTTATTTTAACACCCCTTAAATAAAGGGCTTTCTATAATTTTTATTGGCACATATTTTGCTTTGAATAAAAAGGGTATGCAGGGACAAGCAGCAGAGGTTAAAAAGGCTGAGCTGATTCCCCGTGAAGATTTCATCTTAAGATACCTACCTTTAGTCAAACACATAGTGGAACAGATGGATATTTATCTCCCAACATCCATTGATAAAGAGGATTTAATAGAAGCTGGTATTATAGGTTTAATTGACGCAGTAGATAGATTTGATCCAAAGAAAAACTGTGAGTTTACCACTTATGCAAGATTCCGAATTAAAGGGGCCATTCTGGATCAGTTACGTAATTTAGACTGGGTACCTAAGTCAATAAGGCAGAAGGCAAGGAAATTAGAGGCAGTTTACAGAAAGGTAGAAAGCGAATTGGGGCATCCTCCTTCTGATAAAGCTATGGCCGATGCATTGGGGATAACCGAAGAAGAATACCACCGCCTTTTGTATAAATTAAAGGGTGCTTTTATTGTCAGCTTAGAGGACGAATTTTTAGGGCTTAGGGATAGTGATTCAATATACGATCCAGATAACATATCAACCTTAGAGCTAGTGATTTCAAAGGAGCAGGTTTCTGTGCTTTCTAAGGCTATAGAGCAGTTACCTGAACGGGAAAGGCTAGTTGTATCTTTATACTATTTTGAAGAATTGACTATGAAAGAGATTGGTAAAGTATTGGGCTTAGCAAAATCAACGATTTCAGAGCTTCATGCCAAGGCCTTAATGCATTTACGAAGTAAATTAAAAGATATGCAATAGCAAATATCTAGTCTGTTAATTATCTAAAAGTATCTTTAAAGCGTTTTAATGCCTCTAGGGCCTTTATTTTGTATGAACACCTATGAGAAAAAGGACGATGGTTATTTAAACTAATCATGATAAAGACATTAATCTTAGGTGGAAATGAAAAATGTATCTTTTTGCTTAAGTATTTAGAAAAGTTGCCTAATCCATTTTTAAAAATTGTTGCAGTAGTAGATGAGGATAAAAATGCCCCGGGATTATTATATGCAAAACAGAAGGGTATTTATACCTCAACAGATTACAGAAATTTTCTAAAAAATGACTCAGACATAAAGTTTATTATCGAGCTTACAGGCAAAAAAGAAATAGTCTATGATATCTTAACTAGAAAACCTGCGCATATTGCCTTTGTAGATGCTGCAGCCATCAAATTGTTTTTAGATTTGCTTACAGAAAAGGAGCGGGCCGAGGAAAAAAGAATTCAAGCCGAAAAGAGGATGCTTCAAATTCAAAGATATGAGACTATTGGTACCTTGATCTCTGGTATCTCTCATGAATTTAATAACCTCCTAATGGCCATCGCTGGGTATGCTCAACTTGTACTTATGAAGATTGACAAAAGATCCCCATTTTATAGACATATTTCAGGGATTGTTGATTCTTGCAATCGCGCCAGTGACCTCATTTCTAAACTATTGGCATTTGGACGGCATGCCCAATTAGAAAAAATGAGACTAAATTTGGCCCCTCTTATAAAAGAGACAGTAAATCTATTAAAACGTACCCTCCCAGAAAATATTATAATTCATTTGGATATTGCCCCTTCAGTTTATCAAGTAGAGGCAGACCCTAGCCAAATACATCAGATTGTCATCAATCTTGCCGCCAATGCCCGTGATGCCATGCCACAAGGCGGGGAATTATATATAAAGCTCTATAATATCTTTCTAGATAATGACTATTGTAAGAAGCACCCTTATGTTAAACCAGGAGAATATGTCTGTTTAAGCATAAGGGATACAGGCATAGGCATTCCTAAAGAGATAAGGGAGCGTATATTTGATCCATTTTTCACTACCAAACCCTCGGGCACTGGCATGGGCCTCTCTGTAGTATATGGCATTATTAAACAACATAAG
>JAGGTC010000004.1 GCA_021163945.1 Deltaproteobacteria bacterium
GTTGTTGCTTGAATGATCCAAAAGTATGCCCCAGTGAGCGTTGTTTGATACGTTGTTGTTGATCAAGATGTTGTTACTTGAACTGTACAGATAAATGCCACATGCATTGCTCGATGCATTAATGTTTTCTATCTTTGAATTATCTTGACTTTGTCATTTTATAAATAAAGCTACCTAATTTTATGCATTTCCCAACCTATTATTTCAGATTAGCCGCAAACAATCTGAGATACCGGACAAAAACTGGATAGCAATTTCCACGGGATTAAAAGGAGGATAGATATCAATCTTCAAAATCTTGAGATAGTCCTAACTAAACGTGCTTAGATTGCATGAAAAAATATCAAAATATTCTTAGTTTGGTTTGCTCTTCCGCTTATGGTGAGACTTCCTTGCGGATTCCCTCGCTTTATGCTTCCGCTTAACGATCTCAAGTATCTCCTTCTCTGTTATTCTCCTCCTTGGCAATATCACTTCCAGAATCTCTCTGACATCCTGTATCGTCAGCATTGGGGCTTTGTCTTTCCATTTCACTTGCAGGGTTAACAGGAAGAGCATCGCCAACAGGACCATTGTCATATGATGATGCCAGCCGAGCCAGCCTCTCACCTCATATTCCGCCATACTCACCTCCCCTTTTGCATCTTCCAGCGCTCTTTCTATCCAGTAGCGGCTGCAAGACATCTCTGCGAGCCTGTTCATCTTAGTATTGGGTGAAGCATTTGAGAATTGATATTTTTTCTCCCCGTTCTCCTCTTTTCTGAGTATGAGCCATGATTCGGGTCCAGGAAGCCCGTTGCGAACCTGGTAGATGCGTAAACATGCCATGTCACACCATATCTCCTTCCTCTCACTGTCCCTCAGGAAAATATGGTTCCAGGCATCTTCTGGCAGCTCTTCCACTAACTTCCGCACTTCGACTGGCTCTCCTTCGACAACCTGCTTCCGCGTGGGGTGACGACCTTGCTTCCCCTTCCTCACCGGGACTTCGACCTCTGGACGTTCCAGCCATACCCTCGTGTCGCTCGGAACATCTGCGATGTAGAGTAAGCTTTCGCTATCGAGGCGGTCGAGGAACCACGACTGCTGCCCGTAGAAGCAGTCCATACCGATCCATGCAAAAGGAACGCCTCGCTCCCTAGCCGCTAACAGCATCTCTAATCCCAGCTCTGCCTTCGTTTTGAATGTGATGTTATCAGGAACACCACACCGCTCTCTGCGAACCGGGTCATTCGCCCAGTCTTCGGGAAGATATAATCGCTTGTCTATCAACGTTCGACGGCTCCAGAGTGCATATCCCAGGAAGACACCGACTTGACAGTTTTCCACCTTCCCGAATCGACCGCAATACTGACGCTTCACGCCCACAGAGCTATCACCGCTCTTAAGGAACCCTGATTCGTCAAGATGAAGAGAACCATGAACGGGATTTCCTATCAACTCACTGACCTGCCTCTGAATCTCGCTGATAACTCCTTCCTCGTCCCATTGCGAATTGGAGATGAAATGCTGAAGCGATTGGTGATTGCAATCCGGGACAACTTTTTCGATATTCGTCATGTTCCCACGCTCATTTACCATTATTTGCCCTTGTAAATATTGAAACGCCTGCTTTAACACACTTCGCGTTCTATTCCTGAAAAAATCACTGAAGGAGCTATAAAAAACTTTTAGCTCTCCCGTAACTGCCCTTAAGTCATTAAGAGACAATTTCATGATCATATTGCATCATCATCGTTGTTAGTGCCAGTACTTATTTAAACTTACGGTTCTTAAGATAATTTGACAAAGTCAAGTTAAATGAGGAACTTCTATTCAGGTATCCTCATGAATTAAGTGGGGGACAAATCCAGCGAGTTGTGATAGCAAGAATTTTGAGTTTGAATCCAAAATTTATTGTGGCAGATGAGCCCACTTCTATGCTGGATGTTTCAGTCCAGGCACAAATCCTGAATTTGCTGAAGGATTTGCAGAAGAAATACGGGGTAAGCTACCTGTTTATTTCACATGACCTGGAAGTGGCAGAGTGGATGAGTGATGAAATAGCTATAATGCATAAAGGGAAGATTGTGGAGAGGAAAAAAGTGTAGTGAAAAGTTTTTCTCGGTAACATACGCAAAAGCTCTTAAAAAGCCCCAACCTCGTCACACCCGAATAAATTCGTCCGCGAAAAATCT
>JAGGTC010000093.1 GCA_021163945.1 Deltaproteobacteria bacterium
TTGCGTCCGGCTTTATTAATTCAGCGTTCGTTTTATTGTATTCTATGTATATTTTCTTCTCTTCGCTGGTTATCTGTATGTCCATTCCTTGGAGGGCATTATGGAACTTTTTGGTTACATTGAAGAATTCAAGAGAGCCTTTAATAACTCTCCAGCTGGCTTTCAATCCTATATTCTGCATTAGAGGAATCATGCTGTGAAGTATTTCTGCGACTCCGCCGCCAAAGCTTGTGGAGTTGACATGAATAACCGATTTACCTTTCAGTTTTTCAGCCAACAGCTTTATAGAATTAACTTCTTCCTCCCCTATGATGCTCTTGTAATTCTCCAGCTGAATTTTAGCTAATTTAGGAATTTCAGACATGGCGTTAATCTCATGGATGCTGTTAGGCTATGTAGTAGATAGGCAAAAGTTATATTAGAATTTCCATAATACAGAGGGAACGGTGGGAAAATTTGGCGACTAAAATGGAAATTACAATAGCGGTACTACTTATTGTGGCAATAATCGTTTCAGGAGTTGCTATGAGTTACAGTTTATCGATTCTTGGCAAAATGGACGAAATGACTGCGAATATGCTTGACTTGACCCAAAGTATGATCGACCTTACGGATTCAATGGCTGAAATAGCCGACAAAGTCGGTACAAGTCTAGATGCAATTAATGCTGTACAGGATAGGCTGTCAGAGGTTGAAAGCAGACTTACCCCAACCCTCACAGTTATCGGCCCCTGGTCTGGACCGGAAATGGACAAATTCCTTCCAGTCCTAGCCAGATTCGAAGCGTTAACAGGAATTAACGTAAGATATAAAGTTTACAGAGCTGAAGAACTCGCAACATTACTGCCTGCTCAGTTTGCGGCTGGAACAACTCCAGGCGACGTTATCTTCATGTGGGGATGGTTCATTGCCCAAAGCGCTCAAGAAGGACACGTAATGGAAGTCACAGATCTAATTGACGAATCAAAATTCTTGAATGGTTCTCTAGATGCCGTGAAGGTTGGCGACAAACTCTACGGATGTGCCTACACTGGCAAGGTAAAGCCCGGGTTCTGGTACAAAAAATCCCTCTTTGAAACTTATGGCTTAAGCGAACCTAAGAATTGGACAGAATTCATAAATCTGCTTGATACACTTAAGGGGCTAGGTTATGATCCTCCAATAGTGAGCGGAGACGAGGTTGGATGGCCGCTTTCAGACATAACTGAACATTTCTTGATAACCTATGGCGGGCCAGAATTACAGCTGCAACTAATAGAGGGGACACAGAATTGGACCGAAAATCCAGTTAGGGGAATTTTTGAGAACTACTTAGTGCCATTGCTTGAGGGCGGCTACTTTAGTGAACCGATCGAGTGGACGACGGCTCTTGATCAATGGTGGCAAGGGGACTATGCACTGTACTTTATGGGAAGCTGGATAACTGGCATGGTTGACGACCCATCTGACCTGGGGGTTTTCTCGCTTCCAGGATGTGAAGGACTAGTTTTTGCAGCTGATTACTTCTTCATACCAAAGTATACTCAGTATCCCGACGAAGCAAAGGAGCTGTTCAAATTCTTGGCAAGCTCTGAGGCGCAGAGGCTGCAAGTAGCGCAAGGAGGACACATAGCCACAAACATTGAAGTAACATTAGATTCCTATCCAGAAGTCGACAGGATGGTAGCTAATCTAACAGTTGGAAAAACCGTCCTGCCCGACCTTGACGACTCAATAGGCGGAGAATTCCAAACCACATTCTGGGATCAACTAAAGCTACTCTGGGTCGATCCAACCAAACTTGATCAGGTACTTGAAGCTATAGAAGCGGTAGCGCCCTAAAGTGAATGAAAATGCGCCATAAAATACCCCTCTTATTTTTAATGCCCGCCCTAATATTTATGATAATATTTGTGGTCTTCCCTATACTAAATACAATTTACATAAGTTTCTTATCATCAGACGGCGAATTTGTTGGTTTACAGAACTATGCGGAGGTTTTAGAATCAAAGAAAATGTTTAACCTTGAGGGCTTCCCAAAAGCTCCTCCATTGGGTGCGTTTATTCACAATATGATATGGATACTCATTCATTTACCACTATCA
>JAGGTC010000146.1 GCA_021163945.1 Deltaproteobacteria bacterium
AAGTAAAAGGTACTACTTTATGTGTTGGTGTAATCCTCTGCGGTCTTTTTTGACTTCAACAACTGTTATCCTCTTCAGTTTATCAATTAGTTCTCTAACTTCTTCAGTCGTTGGCTCTGGAAGACCCGCATAATAATTGTCATATCCAATACTGATCATCTTAGGATTTATCTCTTGAATCCACCGATAGAGAGTCTTCAAGTCAAACTTCATTATCGGCTCGATGGAAACATGCTTGGCAAACTCCTCCAATTCAGGTCTGACCATCGCTAAATAACGTTCTTTAGGAGGTGGAGCCTTGGAAACCTTATGGTCGAAATTGGATTCTATGGTCGTCGACAATATGGAGTTGGGCGGAATCAAATCGACAAAATCAACATACCTCGCTGGATTCTTAGTCTCAAAGAAGAACGTCAGATCTGGCTTCTCCCAGCAGGGCTTCAGAGATAACAAGACGCTCCTTATCCACTCGTCTGGAACCCAGCTCCCCCACATGTCTCCCATGCTGACAACAAAGACAACGCCAGACTTAGGAAACTTCCCGAGCCTCTCCCTATGAATATGCGGCTGAAAATCATAGCACCGCAGACACCTACGCTTCTGCCTTCTCGCCTGAATCCTAGCCCAGCAACGACCATGATAGCAGTCATGCAGACAGCCCACCAACGGATTCCAAGTCTTAATAGGCTCATCTAAGAAAAGCCTAAACATCCTCTCCCTCTTCATAGCCGCCTAGTCTCCCTTCTGATGATCCTCTTGAATTCGTCAATACTCAGATCTTTTCGATGCCTCGGTAGCCTTATACGCATAACCCTTCCGTCACTGATTCTCCTCACTCTCAAAACATCAAAGGACGCATGCTCATAAACATCGAGTTGCTCAAAACCGAGATCAGCCAAAGCCTCCCTATATCTCCACATACCCCTCATATTTCTCTCACCCAAAAATGGAGTTCGCTTATGTTGCTTTTATTATCTTTGTTGGACTTCTCTTACTGCAAGCCAGTAGGATACTTGCTCGTTTTCAAATTCTTTTTGAAAAGCCCAGAAGAGCAACTCCGCATCGGGATAGGCGTCGAAGACTGCTAGCTTGCAATCTTCGTAAAGTTCAACGTCATCGCCGCTTTTGAATATATCTACGATCACCGTATCGAATTCTTCACCTTCCATTCTGAGATCGCGGATGACTCTTAAGAAATCTCCCTGAATGACATGAACTTTTGGATTTAAGTACGGCGAGATCATCTCGATTACTTCCTTAGATATCTCTATGACTTTAATCGATTCAATATCGCTCCTCAACGCAAGCAGATTGGCAAGAATGCCCAGCCCTAATCCACCGATCAAAACCCTTGACGGCTTAGTTCTCGCAACGAACTCCCACATAGAGTAATATTCAAATGGAGAATCGGACATCCATACGCCTTTAGGATCTCTAGCTGGATCCAGATCCCCCTCATAAAGCACAGTTATTACTGAATCCTTAAGGAAAAGACATCTGTCATATCCGAAAACTCCATGCATATCAAGCATCGAACCAGCCTTTATCGGCCTCTTAACTATCTTGAATTTTCCTTTCCGCATCTCTGGAATTCTCGACGCCACAGTTCTCCACTCATAGACGGGAAGTATCATAAAATCCACCCAAAAATGATCAGTATGGAAATTCTATTCCTAGAGCTCTTATTATTCTTCTGCACCATTTCCTCACGCTCGGCTCTGATATGTTAAATGCCCTAGCAACATCTAGCTGAGAGACTCTGTCATTCTTAAGTAATGCTGCAACGTAAAGGCTTGCGGCATCCACATACACGGTTCTGCTGACTCTAGACTTCTTGCAGAAATCATCCGCAATTCTCTCCGCATACTCGGACGTCCCATCTAAAAGATAAAGCGTCTCAGCCGCCTCTTTAATGGTTATCCTCCGCTTGAGTAATATTTCAGCCGCCTTCACGGGCATGCCATCAGAATAGACCGTCGGCTTGGAGATTCCCTTCTGGTATATGATGCTGATTCCTTGGCATTTGCTGAGATGGACGATCAGGTCTCTCAGACTCCTAAATCCAGATTTTCCACATCTACAG
>JAGGTC010000103.1 GCA_021163945.1 Deltaproteobacteria bacterium
CATATTCACCTCCTAAATTTTTAAAATAATCTTATACTCTTTTAAGTTTTTTAAATCTACGATCCACCTCCTTCCTGTAAATTTTTGCCTCTCCTCAATCAACTTTTTATAGCATAGAGTTACTTTGCTGTCAAGAGGGAAAGTTGTTATATGGGCCTAGAGATTGTTACTAGGGTGATCCCTTAAAAGGAATAAAAGAATCTGTTAGGATAGAGATAGAGACAAGAAAAATGTTAATAAAAAACTACTTTGAATTTACTCATTTTTTCTCTTAAAAAGGCCAGCAGTTCCTCATAACTTAGGGTATTTATAACATCCCTCTTTTCTAACCAACCACGCCTTGCCACATAAACCCCCAAGGGTATAAATTCCATTTGATCTAAGATATGGGCATCTGTACCGATACTCAAAAATACCCCCTTATTCTTTGCTGTACGGCTAAGGACATCATTTAGATCCAATCTTTTATAGTAGGCGTTAATTTCCATGCATGTGCGTGTTTGTGCAGCTACTTCAAGTACCTTTTCTATATTCAAGGCATATCCTCCCCTTTCCCCTATTATCCTCCCTGTAGGGTGGGCAATAATGTGGACATATGGGTTCTCCATGGCAGAGATGACCCTCTTTGTCAAAGTGGCCTCATCTTGCTTAAAGCCTGCATGAATAGCAGCAATTACTACATCTAGTTGTTTCAATATTTCATTGGGGTAGTCCAATCCCCCATCTGAGAGGATATCTACCTCTGTTCCACATAAAAGCCTTACATCTGTGCTGCTACGATTAAATGCATCTATTTCAGCCCTTTTCCTCCTCAAGTCCTCAATAGAGACACCACGAGCGATCTTTAGGCCCTGAGAATGGTCAGTAACCGCTACCCATTCTAATTTCATCTCCTTTGCCTTTTTTGCAATCTCAGAGAGGGTGGCCGTCCCATCGCTATATTTGGAATGAACGTGCATATCTCCTCTTATTTCATCCATCTCTATAAGTTTTGGCAATCTCCCCTCCATGGCTGCCTCAATCTCTCCCCTATCCTCTCTTAGCTCTGGTGGAATATAAGGTAAGTCTACTACCTCAAATACATCTATCTCTTCCTCCCCCCCAATACGCTTGTTGCCTTTGAATATCCCATATTCATTTACCTTTAACCCCCTTTTTATGGCCAGTTCACGAATCCTTATATTGTGGGCCTTAGAGCCAGTAAAGTAACATAAGGCAGCGCCATAGCAACTACGGTCTACCACCCTTAGGTCAACCTGTAGGCCATCGCCTGTGCGGATACTAGACTTTGTCTCGCCCTTTGCAATTACTTCATGCACTAAGGGTAAACTGGTAAATACATCCATTACCTTATGTGGATGAGAAGAACATACCAAGATGTCTATATCCTTAACAGTCTCCTTCTTTCTCCTCACACTGCCCGCTACATCAATACGGTCTAGGATGCACTTTTTCTTTAAAGTCTCTATAATCTCTTGGGCTATGGGCAGAATGGCCCCCAGTGGGCGCCTCTCCATGCCCATCTTTACCAATTGAATACCTTTTAAGATATTTTTTTCTGTCTTTGCCTTAATTCCAGGCAACTCTCTAATCTTCTTTTCTAGACAGAGTTTTTCTAACTTGTTTAAATCGATTGCCCCAAATCTATCATAGAGGGCCTTTGCTGTACGTGGCCCAACACCAGGGATAGAGAGTAGGCTTACAAGGCCATTTGGGACCTCTTCTTTTAATTCTTCATATCCTTTAAATGTCCCACTATCTAAGATCTCCTGAATCTTTTTGGCCAGGTCCTTTCCAATACCTGGGATGTTATAAAGTCCGTCCTTTTTTGCAATCTCTTCAATGTCTTCTGCAAGGTTTTCAATATTTTGTGCTGCCTTCCTATATGCCCTTACCCTAAATGGATTCTCACCCTTTATCTCCAAGATATCAGCAACATGATTAAAGATATTGGCCACATCCTTATTTTTCATCCAAGATGCCCCTTAAAGCTGCATTTACAGTGCGATTTGTAT
>JAGGTC010000104.1 GCA_021163945.1 Deltaproteobacteria bacterium
TTGGAAAGGGGGCCGGTTTTGGTGGGCGACGGCCTTTATCGATATAAACCAAAGGGGGCAAGGGCTGAGGACATGGCCATCCTGCCAGGGATGGAGGAGCTTGCCAATCTCCTTTGGATATATGATCATAACCTTAATAATAGGTTTGAGCTTATTGTTGTAGATTGCCCCCCTACTGGAGAGTCCCTCAGGTTCTTTAGTTTCCCAAAGATAGGGGAGTGGTGGGCAAAGAAGCTCTTACCACTTCAACGTAAAGGGACTACACTTTTGCGCCCATTTGTTGATTTTGTAAGCGATGTACCCCTGCCAGATGATAAGACATTTGATGCAATGGATGACCTCATGAATCAGCTCAAGGAATTGGATGCCCTCTTAATCGATTCTATGCACACAAGCATCCGCCTTGTCTTAAATCTAGACAAGATGACCATTAGGGAGACACAACGTGCATTTAACTACTTTAATCTATTTGGTTACCCTATAGATGCCATAATCTGTAATCGCCTTATCCCAGATGAATTATTTAGTCTCTATGGAGAGGGGTGGAAGGGCAATCAAGTAAAATATCTTAAGTTTATTGAAGAGCTCTTCTCACCGGTTCCAATCTTTAGGGCACCCCTTTTGGGCTATGAGGCCATTGGCATAGAAAATCTCCTAAAAATAGGATACAGTCTCTATGGTGAAAGGGACCCTACTGAGATATTTTTTAGGGGAAATCCTATAAGCATTGAAAAGGAAGGCGATGACCGTATCCTAAGCCTTGAGCTCCCCTTTATAGGGAATAGTAAGGAATCTGTAATAAGGAAGGAGGATATATCCATTGAAAGGCTGGGAGAGGAGCTTATTATCAGCATAGGAAATCAAAAGAGGAGTTTCTTTTTGCCCTCTTTGGCCCTTATGGAACGTGAACCAAAGGGGGCGAGGATTGAAAAGGGCCGCCTCTTGATAAGATTTGAGAAGAGGCAAAAGGAATGAGGCTGCCTGTTTTGGGTATCACCCTAGGCGATGTATGTGGGATAGGGCCAGAGATCACAATAAAGGTCCTAAACAGATCAGAGGTATATAGAACCTGTAAACCTATTGTAATTGGCGATTATGGGGCACTTAAGAAGGCGGCCTGTGTGTTAAATCTAAAAATGCCCAAAGACCTAAGTATAGTTTCTGTGACCCATCTTGATAAATCAAATCTAATCTATGGCAGACCTACAAAGGAGGTAGGGGAGGCTGCCATAGCCTATATTAAAAGGGCCGTTGAACTTGCAAAAAAAAGAGAAATTGATGGAATAGTCACCTGTCCAGTAAATAAGGAGGTTATAAACAAGGCAGGCATCCCCTTTAGTGGGCATACAGAGCTTTTGGCAAAACTGACAAATACAAAAAGGTATGCAATGTTGCTATCAGGAGATAGGATCAATGTAGTATTGGTAACCATCCATGTCCCCTTAAGGGATGTACCCAAATTGATTAGTACAGAAAAGATCCTTGATACCATTGAGTTGACCCACCAATTTTTTATAGAAAAGATGGGCATTTCTCACCCTAAATTGGCAGTGGCTGGCCTAAACCCACACGCGGGAGAGGGTGGTTTGATAGGAAGAGAGGATAGGGAAATTATCACCCCTGCGATAGAGGAGGCAAAGAGGAGGGGCCTGGATGTAGAGGGGCCACTTCCACCTGATACCATCTTTTATTTTGCCAAAGAAGGAAGGTATGATGTTGTAATCTGTATGTATCATGACCAATGTCTAATTCCATTTAAGCTACTTCACTTTAGGGATGGTGTAAATATTACCATGGGGCTTCCCATTATCCGCACCTCTGTAGACCATGGGACTGCCTATGACATTGCAGGAAAGGGCATTGCTGACCCCTCTAGTCTAATAGCAGCTATCAAGGTGGCTGCCAAAATGGCAAGGCCTGCCTGTTGACAGAATATAATTTTTTTATTAACATTAGGGTAAATTTGTGGGCCGTTAACTCAGTTGGTAGAGTATCGGCCTTTTAAGCCGAGAGTCGCAGGTTCGAATCCTGCACGGC
>JAGGTC010000140.1 GCA_021163945.1 Deltaproteobacteria bacterium
TTATATTATTAAACAGCTTGAAATACCAATAATACATCTTTCTCATTTTCCCCTTTTATCAGCCATTTCCGATAATGTTCTGCGGACATACGAAGTTCGGCTCTGCCGAATTTGGGCGGAGTGAAGTGTAGCCGTATGTCCGCTTGTTGTGTGACGTGCCGCTGATCATATATTCCACCGCTTTAAGCAAAAATCTATGATTTCATTGGTTATCTTATCTATATTTTTTCCTTTATAAAATCCTTTATTGCTTATATTGTAGCCCAATTGTTTTGTTCTAGGAATTGCAGATTGTTGATAGTCTTTGGATTTGTTTTGGGGAATTTTATTCTGAATCCTCTTGTTTATTTTTTCTTCTAATAAACATAGATTTCCCAATCGATGTATATTCGCTACATAATCTCTTTCATCGCTAAACTGATAAGCCGGAAAACGCAATGTGTGTTTTTCTGGGAAAATATGCTCAATTTGACACATTCTATAAAGCTCGTAGTCGCAGTCATCAAAAGAAGAATCTAAATGTTTTTCATATTCCCACAAAATATACTTTACTGCAGGATTACCATGCAGATTTTTATTGAGGGAGTGTTGGAATTCTGCATCATCCATAAATCTTTGGATAAAATCCTTAATTCCAATCAGATTGTTTCCACCATCTATAATTTGCTGACGATTGGGATTGACTTTTATTTGTGAAATAACATCTCTATAAAGGTCTGCTCTAGGATCCGTTCCTCTTATTTTATATATTCTTAAGTCCAGAGTTTCCAAAAGATCAAGCATTGAATTATCTAACAGATTCTCAGTCTTCAGCGAAATAAACAGGGGATATATTCTGGTGTTCAATCCCAAAAAACTAAACATTTTTTTGATTCTGCAATCAATTTTGACTTTTCCTATAATCTCTCTAAAAGATGTTGCAAATTTATCTAAATCCCCTAAAAACTCCTCAATAAGCTTTTCTAAATCCTGAGTCATCATCTTTAGATGGTTACAGGATTTTTTCAAGAATATTTCAAAAACTTCATTTGCTGTAGCATCATAGTTATAGCCCACAGGTAAATCGTACTTTTTAATAGAATAGTATGCAAAATAATGATAAAAGAACCTCAATAATTCATCCTCTGTAAATCTTACACTCCTTATATAATCAATATTCTCTTGCTCTCCAATTTCCTTGATAATATCATAATTTGTAAATACATTACCAAAAACTGTATTTATTTGTTCGTTTAACTTATTATTCAAGTATCTTAAGGAAACAAACATAAGATAGCTCTTAGTTTTATCCAGCAAAGTTAGAGGTTTACCCCGGTCGTTGAGACTCTCAAAAGCCTTTACTGCTAGAGTTTGATCTTGAACTACAAACTCTAGTGAAAATGTAATTTTTTGAAGATATTTCGATAAATCATCTAATTTTCCGAAAGATAGGATTTGGCTTGCAAAATAACCGAGACACTCTTTCAGAAGTTTATTAGTTTTTATATCCGGACTTGGATTTTCTCCATCTATTAGCCTTTTTAAAAATTGACTATTGAGCCCACCCAATTCCAACCTATAAATGTTTCCGCATTTGATAAATCTTTTCTTTAAAACGGGCTTCCCTCCATTTGAAAGAGCCAGTAAAAATAGATACATTGTTGTTAACCTTTGTTGACCGTCCACTACTTCATAGACCTTGAAATACTTGTCTTCCTCTTCACAATAATATGTCTCTTCTGTGGCTTTTAAGGTAATAGTACCCCAATAGTGTTCAGTTCCTGTGTCTAAGCCTTCTTTAATGTCATTCCAAAAATCCTCCCAATTTTTTTATCCCATGAATAGTTTCGCTGATAATCTGGAACTCTAAAAATTTTGCCTGCAAATAATTCATCCACATCCCTTGCCTCAGCATTTGGCTTTGTTATAATAGTTTTTTTCTCAAACATGTTTTTCACCTTCTCGATATTTTAACGGTATGTCGCACAACGTTTTGGGGATATGTGAAGTCCCGACGAGCGTCGGGATTTGGACGAGCGTTAGCGAGCCACATATCC
>JAGGTC010000050.1 GCA_021163945.1 Deltaproteobacteria bacterium
ATGCACCAATTATACCTATGATTAAATTATTTAGTTGATCAAATCTCCTATCAATCGCCTCAAATCTCTTATCAATTGCCTCAAATCTCTTATCCATCTCTCTTAAAATGCTTTTTTGTCCTTCTTCTAATCTAGTTAATCGTTCTATGATCTCTTTATCGGTTATTCTAGGAGCTACTTCTATACCAGATACTACGGCTGGCATCACCCATAATATAAGAAACAGAATCAATACTACCCGTTTCATTACTTGCCCCTCCTACTTGGGATTCAATTAATATTTAGCATAAATCTAGGCTTATGGCAAATAAAACGTTAGCACGTTTACACGTTAAAAACGTTGGAGTCATAAATTAATGGGTACTTCGGAGATGACGTATCTATATTTTCCTGATTTTTCAGGTTCTATTTCATTAACAAATTGAAACTTTATATGTACTGGGCTTTCCATTGTTTTTATGATTTCATCTTTGATTTTGTTTTGTGTTTTTGCAGTGAATTTTTGATTTTTTACAACTTTTATAAGCAGATAGTCTTTCTTTTTTTGAATGATTTTAAATGCTTCAATACCTTCTAAATCGCGCAAGATATAGATTAGGGAAAGAGCATGCATGATTTTGCCGTTTGGGGTGATGATAAAATCAGTTGTGCGTCCTTCGATATTGCTCATTAAGGGTGAGCCTCTTTTACAAGTACACATTTTGTTTTCTGGGCTAGCTACATCGCCTGTGCGATAGCGAATAAAAGGCATAATATAATTATCTAGATGTGTTACAATTATTTCTCCTCTTTCCCCTGGTGCTACTGGTCTATTGTTTTTTATAAATTCTACATAAATGTCCTCTGTGATATGCATACTCCCTGCTGGGCATTCATGGGCAATAAAGCCACTATCTCTTCCACCATAACCATTTGCTACTGGACATTGAAAGGTCTCTTGAATTGTCTTTCTTTGAAAGTCATAAAGCATATCTGCTGTAACAAAAATTACCTTTATACCGATGTTGCTTAAATCAATATTGTGTTTTTCTAAGAATTGGCTAAAGAGATAAATGGAGCTTGCATAGCCAAAGATATGTTTAGGTTTATATTTTTTAATGATTTTTGCATATTTAAACATCATGGCCTCACTCATTTTAAAGGCAGAAAGGAGTCGGGTATTAAATAACCAATCTCTTATATCTTTAAGTTTGTCTTGGGTAGAAAGTTCAACAGGAGAGCCCCATAAGACAATCTCTTTTTCTCCAATGTCTATTCCCCACCAGCGTCTTGCCCTTAGATGAGCAGCGCGGTCATAACCTATTCTGCGTCTATCTACATAGAAGATTAATGGTTCACCTGTAGAGCCTCCGGTATTCATACGAATAAAGTCTTTTTTAGATAGATTGCGGGCACATATATCTGAAAAGTTTTCTCGTATGTCTTTTTTGGTTAAAAAAGGCAGTTTGGCAAAGTCTTTAAAGGATTTAATGTCTTCAGGTGTGGCACCTATTTGCTTAAAGCGTTTTTTATAAAAAGGCACATTTTTATAGGCATGATTAAGTAATGCCTTTAATTTTTGCCATTGATATTGCCTAATTTTTTCTAAAGGATGCCACTGAATTTTTTCTAACTCCTGCAAATAAGCAAGCGTTTGGCGACCTAATAGCCTTTCGTGAAAAGGGAATAGGATATGTTTAATTAGTAAAGAATACATGTTAATACGTTTGAACGTTGGCACGTTAACACGTATGCACGTTTACACGTATGCACGTTAGCACGTTGGAACGTTAACTAGTTTGAACGTTAGAGGTAAGAAGTAAAAGGTAAAAAGTAATGTGTAGGATTTTTCATACGCTCTTTTTATTCCATTTTTGTAAGCATATTCTTCTACATCAGGCTGGGTAATCATGTGAGTGATTAAAACGTTAACACGTTGGAACGTTAACACGTTTGAACGTTGGAACGTTAGCATATTACAGTTGCAAGTCGGCAAGTTGCAAGTTAAACAATAAATTACAGCGAAGCGCAATAACTATGAATTACGCC
>JAGGTC010000148.1 GCA_021163945.1 Deltaproteobacteria bacterium
TGAGTACAAATAATTTTTTGATTGGTTTTCGTCATAGCTTCCTTAACACCTAACGGCGCAAGTCAGCTGTGCATTTTACTGCATCGGCTGCACTTGCTCGTTAGGTTCTTGTAGCTCAACGATTTTATCGAGCATCTTAGACAACTCCTTCCAATTCCTTATTTTTCCAAGCTTTACTGTTTTGGGGTCTTCCTTAGTTAACGTAGAAATGAATTTGCTGAGATCTTCTGTCTCGTCGGAACGCAATACAAAACTTGTACTAGCATTTAGTCTTTTAGGAATCATTACAGCTTGTTGTAACGTTGCAGAATGAGCTGCCAGTTCTGAAAACGAGGACTCATAAGGGTGTTCTGCCTTAAGTTTCCCAGCGATTATGTAGGAAGCATAATTTCTAGATACTTTATCTGACAAGATACGATAGATTACCATGTTCTCGCTATCTCTTTTGTAGACAGAGACCGTCGTTATCCATTTATTTTTCAATTTTTTTGGTTTTGAAACGGTCACGAATCCAGCTATAGCAAAGTTAACTTCTTCCCAGGCCACTCGCGCCTTTACTTCCGGTAGCGTATCTGCAATACGGCTAACCCGATTGTCGATTGCCTCCACTTGTGTTTTTACAGAGGATAGCGTTCCTTTTATGTCGAAGAGTTGGGCACCATAAAAGCCAAGCGCACTCAGTATCACCACTCCCACAAGAATCTGCATCCAATGCTCTACTTTCATCACTTGCTCTTAAAGAAACCTAACGTGAAAGATCAGCCGCCGCTATTAGCGGTCGGCTGGATTGGATTGTTAGGTGTGGTATGTTCTGTACCTTTTACCTTTCGTGATATAATTTCGATTACGGATTCTATCGATTCGTGTCTAAGGTCGAGATATCCTATTTGTGGTGGAAATCCGGGAAGTTCCGTATTATCAAGCCTCACAGGCAAAATATATTCTTCTTGAGAGATGAGTGCTGTTGACTGCATTGCTTTCAACTCATGCATTGTCCAGCTCTTTTTCCGGTAATTGGCAGAGATCAGGACAACACAATATTGGGAATACTTAGAGTAAACATCAAAAAGGTATTGATACAAATCTTTCCCAAGGAGCGTCGACTTTTCGAATTGATCGTAAAATACCGATATACCATTTTCCTTGAAACCAATTGCCAAACGTTCTGCTATCCAACGATCTTCTCCTGCGAATGATAGTGATATCTTCCATCTTGGTTTAGTCTTGGGCCTCTTTATCTCAATTAATCTTCCTTCAGAAATCTCATATATGTGATCCTTGCGGGTGCCATCTGTAACTATTAAGAAGTCCGCCACACCTGGGAGATCAAGCGCGTTAATCGAAGAGAGTTTAGGAAGCTCAGACTTCACTATGAGCTGAGAGTCTGCAAGGTCATATATACAGGCAACTATCCTCGGCTTGTTCTGCCAACCATATCTTTCATCTCGAGCAAAAGCAATCCAGTTTCGAGTCCTATTAATCGCAATCTTAATGTTTCCTCCGATATACGAGCCTATATCAAAATGGAACGCTTCTAAAGATTTTGATTTATGTCGTTGGTAGTCAATAATATATACATCATCCGAGCCATTCCGAAATTCAACCAGGTCGTCTCTCTCTTCAAGTCTGAGAAGAATGGCATGATATGTTTGTGTATTTAAGAGTCCAAAAAGAGTTTGGTAATTGTAGATTTCCACGTGACGTAGGTGAAAATGTTCACCTTCACAAGAGACGACTGCAATACCCGATCTACCAGTAGAGTGATAAATATCATCAAATCTGTCCTCTTCGAACACTAAGAGATATGTATTAGAGTCCTTGTCAAGAATTTTCCACTTTGAACCCACTGAATAACTTAGAATGGACTTGCGTTGTTCTTCGAGTTCAGGTAGGTCTTGAAGTATCTTATCTAAAAGTATTTCATCCATCCTTAATATCATGAAAATAAACTTCTTATTTATGTACACCTAACTATATAATTTTACTGCCTAAAAGCCATATTACTATATCTCATAAATG
>JAGGTC010000168.1 GCA_021163945.1 Deltaproteobacteria bacterium
GGAGAAGAGGCTCAAGAGGACCATACATATACTAGATATGCTAGAATAGCCTAGAGGTGAGATAAGTGCCTCTACCTAAGATCTCCGAAGATATAATTAGGGAGTTCTTGGATCGGGAGAACATTATTGCTGTCGTAGGAGCCTCTAAAGACCCTAGTAAGTGGGGACATAGGTTGTCTGGGGCCTATGCTTAATGGCAGAGACCATGAAGCAGCTATAGAGGGATGTTAATTGGTAGATATTGCTCTATTTTGCGTAGTCTGATGATATCCTGCTTAATAGCTCATTCTTCCAGTGTTCATGCTTAAATCGCATTGGCCGAAAAATTTTTATTTATAGATAATAGATTTCTCCAAACCTTCATAGGGTGGGATTGTTGATCCAACTAGCATGTCTCCTGTGAGTGATCGCGTCGTTGATGCGATAGCATCTCTTTTAGTCGATTTAGGAATACGTCATGTGTTGGGTGTTATCGGCGGCTCCATAATGCCGCTATATGATGCCCTCTACCCATACTCAGAGCAACTAGAAGTCGTAATGTTCAAGCACGAGCAAGGAGCAGTCCATGCTGCAGATGCCTATGGGCGAGTGTCGAAGAGGCCTGGGGTTGTCACGGCAACATCGGGTCCTGGAGCTACTAACCTCGTTACTGGGATCGCAAATGCCTACATGGATTCCTCGCCTGTTATGGCCTTAACAGGGCAGGCACCAACTCAGGTCTTTGGTAGAGATGCCTTCCAAGAAACCGACATATATGGCGTAGTAGCTCCTATAACGAAGTTCGTTTACCAAGTCAAGGATCCTGACAGCGCACTTAGAGCAATAGCAACTGCCTATAAGATAGCTGCCCTTGGAAGACCTGGTCCTACATTAGTAGACTTGCCTAGAGATGTCCAGATAACTAAGTACGGCAAGAACTGGGATGGTAAATTCCTACCTGTAAACATCAGTAAGTTCCTGCCAAGGGACCCCGATCCAACTAAAGTTAAGGAGGCGGCAGAGCTACTAGCCAAAGCAGAAAGACCAGTAATACTGGTAGGAGGAGGGGTCTACTGGTCCAATGCAACGGATGAGGTTCTGAGATTAGCTGAGTATATACTCGCTCCAGTGGTGACAACTCTCCCCGGAAAGAACTCGGTCCCAGCGGATCACCCACTAGTCATGGGGCCTGCTGGTATGCATGGGAGAGCTGAGGCTGATGCAGCACTAGCCAATGCGGATGTAGTCCTTGCCGTGGGCACGAGATTTTCAGACAGGACAGTCGGGAGATTCGATGAGATGAGGGAGAAAAAGGTGATACACATCGACATAGATGCAAGTGAGCTAGGCAAGAACCTACCGGCTGCTGTGGCAATACAAGGTGACGCCAAGAAGGCGATCTCAATGATACTAGAAACCTTGCCTAAAGTTGAGAGGAAAGAAGACTTCCTCTCATGGCTAAGATGGATACGAAATGAGTTTGAGAAGGCACTAAGAAAATGGGAGGAAGAATACAGGAGACTGACACCATGGAAAGTACTGAAGACCGTAAGAAGAGCCGTACCTAAAGATGCAATAACGGTGACAGGAGTTGGCGGTCATCAGATGTGGTCTGAGATCCACTGGGATGTGCTCGTACCCGGTACATTCTTGACGTCAGCCGGGCTTGGGACGATGGGCTTTGGCATTCCAGCAGCCTTAGGAGCAAAAATAGCTGCTAGAGACAGGCAGGTGGTTTGTATAGATGGGGATGGATCGCTTCAGATGACATTAAGCAATCTCTCATTAGTGAGGGACTACGACCTACCGTTCATCGAGATAGTCTTCGATAACAGAGCGTTGATGCTGGTTAAGCAGTGGCAAATATACCTCTATGAGAAGAGAATCATAGCGACAGAGTTTACTGAAAACCCGGACTTCTCTAAACTAGCTGAGGCGTATGGCATCGAATTCATGAGACCAGAGGACTATGAGGAACTTGAAAGAGGTGTCGAA
>JAGGTC010000040.1 GCA_021163945.1 Deltaproteobacteria bacterium
AAACTTTCTAAGCCTAAGGCATTAGATAGCATCTTAAATTATTATTAACAACTTAACTCAGCGATTGTCAATTAATAAAGGTGGCAGGCTATCCAGTGCTGGGGTGCAATCTCTTTTAATATGGGCACTTCCCTTTTGCATATTGGCATAGCATGATGGCAGCGTGGGTGGAAATGGCAACCAGAGGGGGGATTTAAGGGGCTGGCCACTTCACCCAAAGGGGTAATTTCTATCTTTCTTAGTATTGGGATAGACCTCCACAAAATAGAGGTATAGGGGTGATGCCTTTTACTTAAAAAGGTATTGTGGGGCATTATTTCCACAATCCTCCCCAGATACATTACGGCAATCCTGTCTGCTATCTTACTCAGGAGGCTTAAGTCATGTGAGATAAAAAGTAGTGTCAATCCCCTCCTTTCCTGGACCTCTAAGATAAGATTTATTATCTGGGCCTGGATAGAGACATCTAATGCAGATGTTGGTTCATCAGCGACAATAAACTTTGGGTCAAGGGCTAAGGCACGGGCAATGGCTACCCTCTGCCTTTGTCCCCCTGAAAGTTGATGGGGATAATTCGTTTCATACCTCTTTGAGAGACCTACCTCCTCAAGCAGTTGAGATACCCGTCTCTGCCTCTCTTTCTTTGTCCCTATTTTGTGGATATCCAAGGGTTCACGGATAATGGTATGTATATTGTGCCTTGGGTTTAGGGATGCCAGTGGGTCTTGAAAAATGGGCTGCACATTTTTGTGCCAAAACCTCAATTGTGAAGGAGAAAGTTTGGTCAAACACCTATCCCCCCACCAAATCATACCAGAATCTGGCCTTTCCAAAAGTAAAAGAAGCCTTCCCAATGTAGACTTCCCACAACCACTTTCCCCAACAAGCCCAAGGATCTCACCTTCTCTTATAGACAGGCTTACTCTATCAACCGCCTTTACTGTCTCCCTCTTTAGTCCAAGAAAACCGGTTTTTAGATAATATTTTTTTAGATTCTCTGCCCTTATCAAAATCTTATCCATATTGCCAGCAGGCTACTAAATGGTCAGCACTAATCTTTTTTAAGGCAGGGCCTTTTTCAAGACAGATAGGCATCCTCTCTTTGCACCTAGGTGCAAATACACACCCTGCAGAGTCTATCTTTCCAAAGGGGCCAGGAATGGCCTCTAAGTGCCTCTCTTTGTCCCCCAATTTTGGGATAGCGGCCAAAAGTCCCCTTGTATAAGGATGGGCTGGGGATTCCAAGATCTTTTCTAGAGTCCCAATTTCTATAATCTTTCCAGCATACATAACCGCTATCCTATTTGCTATCTGGGCAACAACCGAAAGATTGTGGGATATGAAGAGTATAGATGTACCTATTTTTCTTTTTAGCTCTTCCATCAACCTCAAAATCTGTGCCTGGACGGTTACATCTAAGGCAGTTGTAGGCTCATCTGCGATCAGAAGCCTTGGCCTACAGGCAAGGGCCATAGCAATCATTACCCTCTGCCGCATCCCACCACTCAACTGGTGGGGATATGCATTGACATTTACCTCTGGGGAGGGAATTTTTACTAATCTGAGCATTTCTATTGTCCTTTCTAGTGCCTGCCTTTTGCTAAGGCCCAAGTGATGTTGATAGATCTCTGCAATTTGCCTCCCTACAGTAAATACAGGATTAAGGGCCGTCATTGGCTCCTGAAAGATCATTGAGATCTCCCTACCCCTTATGCTGTACATTGCCTTAAGGGGCAATTTTAGGAGGTCTCTACCCAAAAACTCAATCTTACCCCTTACTATACGCCCTGGGGGTGAAATCAGACGGAGGATAGAGAGGGCGGTAACGCTCTTCCCCGACCCCGATTCTCCAACTAACCCCAGACTCTCTCCTTTGGCAATCTCAAGGTCAATTCCATTTACTGCCTTGATTATGCCCTCCTTGGTATAAAACCAGGTATTTAGATCTCTTATAC
>JAGGTC010000215.1 GCA_021163945.1 Deltaproteobacteria bacterium
ACTTCGTGTACATACATAGAATCTAAAATTTAGGGGAGTAGATACATACTCGAAAATAGCTGTGTTCTCACGCGTTGCACGAGGAGCTGCCGTTTTAAGTCGTGCGCTCACGCTGTATCCAGTACGTTTAACTTCTCCATCAAAAGATTCATTGTTATCCGCCAGTCTTCATCATTCGACAGTATCCTATCGTATCGCAGCTGTTCACTCCTCATCTTTCGTTCTTCCTGCCACAACTTGTACTGCTCATAAAAATCGTCCACTATCGTTCTATTCGCCGCAATTACGTTACTCCACTCTGACGGTGGAATCTCTTGAGTCATCACCATCGCAAGAAGGCTACCTAATCGGTCTAGCGTTATCCCCGGATTCACATTTGCCCCGCGAATTACTCTTTTCAGCTTGCCGAAGAATCGCTCTACGGCAACTATTGTTCGTGCAATACGTGAATCCTTAATATACCACCACAGATTATTATCGTATTTATTAAGGTATTCAATTATAATCTCACCGCCTTTTCGCCCTTGTGCACACATTAAAGCTTTTTCTCTCGCATCGCATGCCCCAATAGCTAAAATTTCTCTGAGTTCGTCAAATAATTGCTTTTTCTGAGAAAGCTCGTTTATAGTCTCTATTGCGGGAGTGAGTCTCGGCACTACAATCCTGAGAATCAGCTTTTTTAGCAGCTCTAGTACCGCTGATTCACGAACTTCGTACTGCAGAATCTTTTTTACCATATCTACCAAGCGCTCTCCGTGGGTCAGGTAGCGGAGGAAAAATGGTTCGCCGCTGAGAAAACTATTTTTGCTGCTGTCAGGCTTTCGTGGCCTTGCATTAGCAATGTGCCGAATTTCCCGAAGCAAGTTGAGAATCTCTTTATCTTGCGTTTTTGCGCTGACGTGCTCGACGACTCGATTCAATGCGGCAACTACTGCTCTAATCTGGCGCTGGAGCTTGTCGTGTGATTTTTTCAGTAATGCATTGCCAACATTTCGTAGGAAATGAAAATTGCAATATTGGAATGGCTTATCCGGGAACGCTATACGAATTGCTTTTTTCACAGCAGAGCCCATATCTGCCGTGATAGCTAAAACGGTGTAATGCTTTTGAAGCAGCGAGAACGCCTTTACGTAACTCTTGTGCGATTTATCGCGAAGAATAGCGCTCAGTAAACATTCTTTTGTCTCACTATCAAGTATAGTGAGGAGTTCGTATCTACTGGCTTTATCAGATGTGCCATCCACCATAATAGCAACATTGTTTGCTTTACTCAGATCTGCTTTCTGTGGGGGTGCACGAACTGCAACCACGAGGTCCTCATTATAAAAGACATCGATAGATGGGTAATTGCCGTGTGTAGTATGTCTGGCGATGCAAAAAGATAATATAATACTTCGGTGATAAATACTGTGAGCAGTAGATGTCGGAATACCTGTTTGGCTGTGTATTGCCTCAAAAGTTAGCTTCTCCTCATTACGGCGAACAAAAATATCTGCCATAGTGTCGATGGTGTACTGCATCTTTCGAAAGGTAAAGTGAGACAAGGCACTGGGGCGAATCACTTTATGATAAAGTGGGCAATTGTTATTGACGCAGTGGGCACGTTGATATGTAATTGTGAGTGTCTCGACACGCCCTGTTGATTTGTTAATCTGCTTGATGGTGCGCTTCTGCCAGCCCTTTGACTGCAATCTTTGCCCACAGTGCTTGCAGATTAACTCATGAGGCTGTAAGCTGAGCCGTATATGAGGCTCTGTTTCTCGTGGGTTGTGTTTTGTTGTTTTTGTTGTCATAATTGAATATCTGCAGGCACGGGTTAAAAAGAGAGCTGTCGAGAGGGCTGGGCATAAACTGGAAAGGCTAGAATTAGCTAGTGGAGTCGCGCGGCACCCACATTTCAGTACAGTAAGTTTACTCCCCCAATTTTTAGATTCTATGCAGAAAATATATGATTTTACTAACATTATTATCTAC
>JAGGTC010000230.1 GCA_021163945.1 Deltaproteobacteria bacterium
AGATGGAGCGGATTAAAAGAGAAGAAAGTGTCACATCAGATATCTTAACCTGCCTAAGGATACTGGAGCAAAAGACTGCTAATTTATAATGCCCTCCTTGACAAATAATAAGGCCCTTACTCCCCAAGCAATAAATGCAGCCAGGGCATAGGCTTGTGGGTAGATGTTCCTGATTGGGTTACAGTAAATGTCTCATTAGCAATGGTTATTGTGCCTGTCCTAGCTGAACCTGTATTCTCATCCACCGAGTAATTGACAGTTCCACTGCCTGTGCCACTACTACCAGAGGTTATATGTATCCAGGAATCATTACTGGTAGCTGTCCAGGCACAACCAGATTGAGTGGTAACATCTACACTACCTGTTCCACCACTTGCAGGAAAATCTGCACTGATGGGATCAATGGTGTATGTGCAACCGGTTAGGGAATTGATAGCTTCTTCCAGGTTTATCCTAGGTTTGATAATGTTATTTTTGGGATCTATAACAGGGTCTCCTGTACTGGTCAGTATTGATCTTACCTCAGGAGGACTCAAAAAAGAACCGTTAATGGTCTTGGCCGCACTTTGCAAACAGGCGGCTGCACCAGCAGCATAGGGGCAGGCAGCAGAAGTGCCACCAAAAGAGCTATCATAATCTCCACTTGAGTAACCCGCTGAACCAGAGATGTCGGTAGTATAACAATTGTTGCTAGGGGCAAGGAGGTCTAAAAAATTGGCACTGTTTGAATATGTAGTTACCTGATCCGCATCTGTAGTAAAGTCCACATAGCATTTCCCAGGATAGCATTCTGGACAATCATACCCTGCACAAGAATACTGGCTGATACATCCAACATATCCAAGGGGTGGATACCTCCCAATATTTGCATCATACACCGCTCCTACTGAATTAACATAGGAGATGCAGGCCGGCGACCCTATACCATCACAATAACCATCATTGCCAGAAGAGGCAAAGATGGTTATTCCTGCGGCGACTGCATTGGCAGCCGCTTGGGTCAGCAAAGGTACTGCACTATCACAGCTTCCTTTATAATATCCGCCACCAAAACTGGTGCTGATAACCATTATGGGATTATTTGGGTCGTCATATTGATGGTCAACACACCAGTCCCAAGCTTGTATCATGTCTGAAGTATAAGCAGTTCCCGAACATCCCTGAGTTATTTTCAGAGCATAAAGCTTGGCATTATAAGCAACACCTCCGATATAATCTCCTATACTACCAAAGCCTCCGGCAGCGATACCTGCACAACAGGTTCCATGACCCTCGCAATCCATGGGGTCATTATCCTCATCACCGCAGTCGTAACCTCCAATCACCTTGCTGTTGGGAAAACCTCCGTTTCCAAGCATGGGGTGGGTATAATCAATTCCAGTATCACAGATGGCTATACTTATACCCTGGCCGTTGTATGTAGTTCTCACGGTAGAGGCATTCATCAAGGGTATTCCCTGGGCTAGGTGAGGATAGAGGATTTCGTCTTTCTGGATAGAGGCAACTTCCTTCATTTCGGTTAATGCCCGAAGTCCCTGTAGGGTAACTTCCGCAGACAAGCCAAAGAGGTATTTAAATTTATTTGTCAGCCGGAAGTTACTGGGTTCCATACGAGCAATAACCTTATTTTGAACTGACTTTACTGCTTCCCGTAAGGTTTCCCGTGAGTGTAAGTCTTTAAAGTCTGTAACTTGTTGAAAATTTGGTGGCTTTGATAAATTTATAATAACCCGGGTGGTTGATTTTCCATCTATAAAGTCTTTTAAAACCCGCTCAGGATACATTAGTTTGGAATTTCGGGATAGAACCTCAATGGTTTGATCCTCTTGGGTCAAAGCCATATTGAAAGAGGTAAAGAAGCTAATAATAACAAGGGATAAAATAAGAAAAATGCTAAAGTATTTAAAATTGGACTTCATAATTTCCCCCTTTTAAGTTTTTTTAGAGCCA
>JAGGTC010000078.1 GCA_021163945.1 Deltaproteobacteria bacterium
CTGCGCCCTTGCGGGCGCCCCGGTTCTGCTGGTGGGCGGAGTTTCCTCAAGCCTTTACGGCTCGAAGGCCGCCCGCCAACTCGCCAGCCCCTATAAAATAGTTTGTTTTGGGTGGCAATAAGCATTTTCTATTCGTATCTTAGTGCGGCTACTGGCGGTATTTTTGATGCTCTGTAAGCAGGCAGTAGTCCTCCAATTAAGCCTATGACACTCGTAAGTGCTAGTGTTTCGCCTATTAGTTGTGGGGTTATCTGTGGAGGCAATGTTATCACTATGCCTGTTTCTCCAACTCCCCCTATTCTTAAGCCTCTTGAGGCGAGCAGGTAGGCGCCTAAGGAGCCTAGAGAAATTCCTATTGTTGCCCCTATTAGACTCATGAGTATTGATTCTAGAAGTATGAGCAGTAGTATCTGCGTGTTGGTGTAGCCTATGGCTTTCATTACGCCTATCTCCCTTATTCTCTCGATAACTGAAGTTATCATTGTGGATGCAACGCCAGCTACAGCTACGGCGAAAGCGGAAAGCGAAGTAGTGAAGTTTATGAAGTTTATTGCTCCAGTAATGCTTGAAACTGCCTCGGCAATAGCGCTCATAGCTATTATTTCGGCTTTATCTTCAAAATAATTGCGTATACTGTTTGATATTGGTTTAACATCGGCTGGGGAATATGCAAGGACCAGCATTCCCGACCAATCTTGCATATCGAATAATCGTTCGCCAGCCTCTAGACTTACAAATATTGTAGTGTCAGGATTAACTACTAAGGCCCCGCCGTATTCCTTTAGAATCGCGCTGATTATCAGATTCAAATTTTTCTTTCCAGTTATCTTTCCTCCTTCCATTTTAGGAACAGTTACTGTTATGAAGTCATCTACGCTGAAACATCGTTCGCCAGAGTCCTTAAACGCTATTTTGTTACCCACTATTGAACATAGCAATTCAGATGGTGAAGGAACTTTTCCTTCACCTATTTCGAGGCTGCCTATTGCCTCAAAAAGAAGTGAATAATCAACGGCGAAAATTGAAACTCTGAGTTCCTCATTGCCTCTTCTAACTGTCCCCTGTATAGAATAGAATGGCTCTGCACGTTTAACCTCGGTTAAAGACCTAATATAGTTTAGGTCTTCCTGGCTGAACTCGTAGTTTTCCCTAGGAAAAACTGCAATTGCATTCTGACCAAGCGAAGTAACTCTTTCAACGACATATTCAGAGTAGCTGCCAACAACAGAACCCATCATAACTAAAATAAGCGGGCCTATCGAGATTCCAATTATGGTTAGAACCGCCCTAACTCTTCTTTCGCTGAGAGCTTTCAGTGAAATTCTGAAAAAATCAATTAAAACATTTAGCTTCATGACTGCTGACTCATCTCTCCAAATCTAGTCTTTTTCATCATTTTATAGATGAGCAGTGCTGAAACGAACAGAAAAACAATAACAGCCGCAACAATTATCCATCTTTCAATTGCTGGCATCCCTTGCTCGGGCGGTGGTGCAGTCTCTTCCGCTTGATACATAATGCTTATTGGCTTCTCTTCTATGGTTAGTTCGTCTAGGGCGTTATAGTAGCTAAGCTGCAAAATCGCCGATTCATTGTAGGCGGGTACTTCCACCTTAAAGGCTACTTGAGAGCCGGACTCCACATCACCTATAAAAGACGATTTAGACGCATTGCCTATTTTGACGCATACTTCAACTCTGCTGGCTGTCGCAGAACCATAATTTATAATGACCCCAGTAACGCTCGAGGAATTACTTCCTACCGCTTTCAAATCTTTTATGACTAAGTCTATGAATGGCTCAACAACTACGACAATTGAATTGTTAACAGCCTTTGAGTCCCCGACGGCGTCGCGATAAATCACTGAAACCGTGAAGGGAACAGGCCCGTAACTTATAGTGGTTCCCTCTCCAAATGCGGAATAGTA
>JAGGTC010000175.1 GCA_021163945.1 Deltaproteobacteria bacterium
AGCAACCCCTATCCTTTTACTTGGAAAGCAACCCATAATAAAAAAAATAAAAGATATGAATAATATCTTTGACTTCATTTTAAATATTTTTATTCATTATTTATTTTGAGGTCAAGTATAAATGGAGTTGACTAATTTATATCTAGGCTATATTACCAGGGTATGTATAGGGTTGGGGTAGACATAGGGGGAACATTCACAGATATATTTTTATTTAATGAAGACACAGGGGAGATAATTGTAAAAAAGGTTCCATCAACAAAAAGGCCAGAGGAGGCAGTAGCTCAAGGCCTAAAGGGATTCAAGGACAAGGATATCAAATTCTTTATTCATGGCACCACTATAGGGACAAATGCAGTCCTTGAGCATAAAGGGGCAAGGACGGGGATGATCACAACAAAGGGATTTAGAGACATTATTGAAATAGGGAGACAATCAAGGGGGTGGCCAAAACCAAATGTCTATGACTTTACAATAGAGAGGCCCAAACCCCTAGCAGAAAGGCATCTAAGGTTTGAGGTTCTGTTTTGGAGGGGCAGGGCCACTTCATGCAGGGAGAATTGCCAAAGAGATGGGCATACCGACTGTTATCATACCACCCTACCCTGGGATAACATCAGCAATTGGGCTTTTAGTGGCAGATATAAGGCATGACTTCTCCTTAACCAGGATAGAGAGGCTCGACCTTATAGATGAGGGTTTTATGGAAAATATCTGGGAGGGGCTTAAGAAAAAGGCAATTAAGACCCTAAAAGAGGAGGGCGTTTTAGAAGAGGATATAATTTTAAATAGGTCCATAGATATGAGGTATGAAGGACAATCGTTTGAGATAAACATTAAGGCCCCCTGGGGTAGTAAGGCCTTAAAGCAGATATTAGAAGAGGAATTTAGGCAGGAACACAAGAAGGTCTATGGATACGCAAGCAATGACCCCATAGAGGTTGTAAACTTTAGGGTCTTGGCCATAGGCAAGACAAAGGGGATAAAGATAAGGGAGATAGGGGAGGGAAGGCTTGAGGATGCCCTTATAGGAAAAAGGATGGCATTTTTTGAGGGCAATTTTTTTGAGGTCCCCATATATAAGAGGGAGAGATTATCTAGGGGGAACATTATAAGGGGGCCGGCTATTATTGAACAATATGACTCGACCACTGTTTTAAATCCAGAGGAAAGGCCTAAGGAGCTAATAAGGGAAGACATTAAAAGTGGGTTAATTCACAGGCACTCTTTACCCTCTCAAAGAGGTCTCTAGTTATACGTGCTGTATATCCAACCCCAAATGAGCTAAGTGCTGTCCCAAAGCGAAAATTCATTATTGTCTGCTTGCCCCTTGGGACAAGCTTTATAATGATATCCCTATTGAATTTTTTTCGCAAAGTAATCTTCCTTTCAGCTACTATCAAATACTCATATTTAGAGATCCTTTTGATCCTCATCTTATCCCTTGGAAAGAGCTCAAGTGTCTTTTTCCAAACAACATCAATGGGTGCATTGATTATATTCTCTGATTGGGCCAGGATAAGACAAGGCATTAAAATTATTATCAAAGATATGGAGATAAAAGGCCTCAAGTTTTTCATCTTGACACTTTATAAAATAAAATATTGAAAAGTCAAGGTTGATTGCCTCATTTACTCTAAAAAATCTCTTATCTGCACCAGCACCCTGGATGGTGAGTTTATGACATTAAGGGTCTTAGAGGACATCTTTAGGTGGTTTAATAGCCTCTATCAGTGTTTTCATATAATCTTGCATTTTCATAAATATTTCTTTTATTAGAGTGGTTTCCTTTTCAACTGCTACAAGTCTCTTTCCCATCTGCCATTGAATCCTCACCACTGCCCCTAGTATTACCAAGGATATGGTTACAAACAATCCCATAATCCACATCAATATATCTATGCTTTTATTTACA
>JAGGTC010000014.1 GCA_021163945.1 Deltaproteobacteria bacterium
GCCAACAAAATTGGAAAATGTCCAAACTTGAGGAGTGCGAAATCGGAAGATTTCGCACTCCAGAATTCGGCCGCGGAAGTCCTCAGGGGGTAAGGGGGAGGAGCACTACTTAGTACCTATTCGAAAGCCTCGTTGAAGCCTTGCGCCAAATAGCTCGGGGGGAGGTTTTCGGATAGGCTTTTAATCTTGTTACAGAGGGGCTATCATAATGATTCCCGATGAAAGGGAGGTACGTAAAAACATAATGGATGAGCTTGACTTTCATCAGATAGATTTCCATATTCACACCACCGAGTCGCCCTCTCATGGGGCGATCCCTTTAGACGAGGTGATTCGGGCGGCCTCTCGAAAGGGTCTTCGCTGTATCACTTTGACCGAGCACTGGAAGCCGGAGACGGATCCCTCGATATTTTCCGAGGAGAGGGAACTCATCGAGCGAGCGGATACCGAGCTTAAAATCTTCCTTTCAGCAGAGGTGTCGCCGCTGAATATTCAGGGAGATACTCCCGTCGACCCCAAAGTTCATAGAGACATCTTGGAGGAGATGGATTATCTTTCCGCCGGTCCTCATCAGCATGAGGAGACTTTATCTAAAGGTAAGGCAGAGATAATCGCCCGGTCGCATGTGATGCTGATGAACATATTGGAGGACGATTTGTTCGGCTATGTGCTCCATCCCTGGGTAACGGTGATAGCCGATCTGTTCTCACGTGGACATTCTCGGGTCCTCACTTTCGAGGATATTCCGGAGAAATATCTGGACGAATTTGCAGAGGCTGCGGCTTTTTACAAAAAGGGGATAGAGATCTACAGCCCGGCTGCAGTCTCTGTGGAGGGCTACGACTGGTTCGTAAAGAAGCTCCTGAAGGCAGGGGTGAAGATAGGTGTAGGCTCGGATACCCACCAAAAGGAGGACAACGAAAAGGGGATCAGCAAAACGACACAAGCGGCTGTGAGGCTGATAAGGTCTTGCGGTGGTAATAGAAGTTCACTTTGGCTTCCGGAGAATTTTTGAGCTTTTATTAAGGATGAGAGAAAGAAGACCATGCCGATGCGTACGATATCTACATGTGCAGGAGTTGGCCCCAGGAAGTAGCTTCCAGACGGTCAGCGAGCATTGTAATGCCGGATTTGCTTGCTAAAGCTCTGGGGAAATACAAGCCGGATGTGATTACCTTTTCTGAGGTACCGTCCGCAGGATGATATGGGAGCTGGCCGTTCAGTACTGCTGCAGGGGAGTGTGAATCACGAACCAGAAGACAGGGCTTACGAGCGCTCGAGAGGGGCAGGAGTTGTGGATACCTTTGCGGCGGGTACGGGAGAGACATGCGGAGGTGTTAAACTCGAACCCCAAAAGGATCGGCTGGATCAGCGGCAAGTTATCCTAACAGTATAGAGACATCCCCCTAAATCTAAACAGAGGAGGTAAACGTGCTATTCAAACCTGCAATTGTAACTGGCGTGTTTTCGGAGCTGAAGCCGGAAGATGCGATAAATAGATTGGCCGGTATAGGCTGGAGGTACTTTGAGTTTTACTCGGTGCATATGGCCGAGGTGAACAAACGAAAAGATCCGGAAAAGCATTTTTCAGCTTTGAGGGAGCTTTGTGAGAAGTTGGGGGTATCCATACTCGCAGCCCACGATAATACCCAGGGGGTGCCACCCGAAAGATTCATTCAGTGGTCTCAGATCCTCGGGGCAAAGAACATCGTGCTGCATCCGCGGGTAGAAGAAACGAAGGAGGAAAACCTCGAAATGCTCAAGGGATGGGTAGCATGGGCAAAGAGGTTTGGAGTAAGAGTGGCGGTGGAGAACATGCACGACCTGATTCCTGACATAGAGGGCAGGAGGGCTTTCGGGGCCACTCCAACCGAGCTGCTCTGGC
>JAGGTC010000176.1 GCA_021163945.1 Deltaproteobacteria bacterium
TGATTTCATCCACACTTATAATCTCAACTTCAACAGCTCTTGTATTTGCTTTTCGTATGAAAGATTCTATGTCCTCTAGTGATAAGGAAACTGAGGAATTGATAACCGTGGAGCTGAGTTGTGGTTCCAATGCCTCATACGTACCTCTCTTATTGTGACGTTTTCGCCTTACCAACCGCTTGAAAACAACATGATACGAATATAAATAGTCGTGTGACAACCTACTCGTCATCATCCCTCACCACCAGCAGATGAATTAAACAGAGGCGAATCCTCCTCTCTATCTTCTTCATTTTTCAGGCGGATGCCTTGCCACACGCGTATTCGTCGGCCACCGATGCGCTTTTGCACGCTTCGCACGCGTGCATAACTCGGCAGTTGCATGCCGAAGGAGTTCTTCTTCACGGCGTCGAAATCGTTTTCATCGCAGTAGTCCACGTAGGCGCTGTACAGTTCATCTTTCGGTATCTCCGCATCTTGACTAACCACACACATATCTTGCACGAAGGCGTAGACGCTACTCGAACGGCGCTTCCACATGTCCATCATCTTTTCGATGTTATGTGTCTCTATGAGGCCGTTTTCGCGGATCCACTTCATTGTCTTTAGCACAATTTTCAGGAACCCAGGAATCTCCTTTTTGAGCCTGTCAAACAACGTTGAATCGGGGGGATATGTATTGGGGAATTCAATGATTACCCAGCGCCGCCAAAACGCGTATGTGTCCTCGCGGACGTCGGGCAATTCATTCGCCGAGAAAATCAAGCGCCCACGGAATTTCATATCGAAGGGGTCCTTGAATTTTCGCTCAACTGTGATTGCATCGCCCCCTGTAAGCGCTTTAAAGTTTCCCACGTCCTTTAATGGGTTCTTCGGTATGTCGGGGAATATGTTGGCAAGCTTCCCTGATAACTCCGCGGTTTTGAATCTATCACTACACAAATCTTGTAATTTTATCTGCGTCACGTTTTCGGGCCCCAAAAGCTCACGTATTAAATTGAGATATGTACTCTTGCCGTTTGCGCCGTCGCCCACGAGCATGTACGCCCGCTGATACGATTCATCGTAAAGTAGGCATAGCGCAGGGATCTCGTATAATAGCGGTGCATTATCCTCCCCAACCCAGTCGTGAATTGCATTGATTATATTAGGACATTCAGCATTCGGGTCGTATTCATGCGGGATCATATATGTCCACATCCAGAATGGGCTGTGTGGCAAGAGAACGTCATTGTTTATGTCGTACACGCCGTTTTTCAGCGGAACGTATTGCCCCGCATAGGGGTTAAACGGAAAAATCCGCGTCTCTATCGTGTAAAGCCACTCCAACCGCTTCATCACTTCATCCACAATCCCGTTGAGCCGCCGCTTCGGCGCATCAGGCCAGAAATCCGTGACAAGCCTCACTATATCCCTCTCTATCACTTTCATATTCTCCACGTATTTTCCACCGCGATACACGTAAAAAACACCGCGAAACACAATAACACTGTATTTCAGCGCTAAATACTCCGTCAGCGCCTCGTAATTGACATCCACCTTCTCTTTGTCGCCTTCACTAGATACTATGACTACATCCGTCGGGGTTTGCTGTTGCGCCTTCTCTTGCAAAATATTGTACGCCAACGCCTTTTTGATTATCTCCATATCTTCACTACCTTTCTGCTCTAATTCTTCGATCCACTCGTATATACGCAACTGCTCATCGTACTTCAGCATCTCCTTTGTCAGCGCAAGATATTTTTCCTCGTTATCTATTGCCTCTTCTCGCGCACGCCGAACGTGCTCTCGTAATTCCGTGAATGTCTTTTTCTGTTCCGCCAACACGGAATCCACATCAAACATACTATAAATATCCTCTAAAGG
>JAGGTC010000106.1 GCA_021163945.1 Deltaproteobacteria bacterium
CTTAATATATGAGGTTTTTCAGAAATGAAGCATTAAATTCTGGGGAATGTCCAATGATTTTTATCCTTGACTCCTCAATAAGGGGATATTAATATGAAAAGAGGATGAAGGTAATATATGTAGTAATCTTTTTAGGGCTAATTTTCCTTTCCACATATTTCATTATCTTTGGGAAAAATGGCTATTTAGACCTATGTCGACTTAAAGAGGAAAGGGCCATGATCCTTAAAAAGAATCAAGAGATTCAGCGAGAGAACAGGATATTGGCACATCGGATTAAACGCATCAAATCTGACCCCACCTATCTAGAGGAAATCATCCGTGAAAAAATGGGGCTTGTAAAAGAGGGTGAGGTAGTCTTTGTATTAGATGAAAATAAGTGAATTTAGGCCAATTTATAAAGGGCTTTATAGAAAAAAGGGTAAAAGAGGCCAACTACCTTGGATATTATAGAGGACCACTTGTTGGCTTTGCAAAGGCCGACTCACCTCTATTTAACACCCTAAAGGCAGTCATTAGTAAAGACCACTACTTGCCTGTAGATATCCTACCTAGGGCAAAGACAGTAATTTCCTTTTTTATCCCATTTTCTAAAAGTGTTGTCACAGAGAATCTTAAAGAAAAATTTGTCTCTAAGACATGGGCTGAGAGCTATATATTTACAAATAGACTAATTGAAGATATTTGCAAAAAGCTCTCTCAGACCTTAAAAATGGAGGGGATAGAGGCAAATTGGGTAGAACCTACCCACAATTTTGACACAGAAAGGCTTTTGAGCAGGTGGTCACACAAGCACATTGCCTATATAGCTGGCCTAGGGTCATTTGGACGCCACCAGATGTTGATTACAAGGCGTGGTGCAGCAGGCAGATTAGGGAGCATTGTTATAAATAGAGAGGTAAATAGCTATGCCAATTCCCCTAACATATTTTGCTTACATAAAATGTGTCAAAACTGTGATTACTGTATAAGGGCATGTCCGGTCTCTGCACTTACAAATGAGGGCCTTGACAAAAAAAGGTGTTATCAATTCTTGCTTAAAGTTGATAAATATTTTAGTGATTTAGAATTGAGCGATGTCTGTGGTAAGTGCCTTACCGGGCCTTGTGGGATATTATGAAATTAATTTCATCACTTAGCCTCTTGGCCCTCTCCTTTGACCTCTCTACTAGCCACCTAAATTCTGGTTGCTCCCTGCCCATTTTATCAAGTCTATTTAAATATTCCTCAATGCCTCTCTCTTTGTCCCCGTGGACAAGGTTATCTGCATGACAGACAAGCTTTTCCTCCAATGAGATAGGCAGATAGTCCCTGTTTGGCAGACCTAGCCTTTTTGCCTCCTCCCTCCCAAGGCCTGCACCAAAGTGCCTCTCTACAATAAGTGCTATCTTTTCAGGAAGACCCTCCCTTCTTAGGATCTCAGCACCCTTTATGAAGTGTTTAAAGGGGTCATCTGTTACAGCCCACCCAATGTCATGTAAAAGGGCCCCAATTTTTACAGAATCTACATCAATGCCACTTATATGTTTAGAGATCTTTAGTGCAACCTCCATAACCTTTATGCAGTGCCTTCTAATATTTTCCTTTAGATGATATTTCTCCCAAATTTTAAGGACATCTTCTGGAATATCTACTTTTTGCATTTTTTAAGATTTAATCCATCAATAGCAAAATGGCAATATGTTGCCCTAATCCTTGTTTGTCCTACAAGAAACCCCGTAAAACTAAGGTATGAGGAAGCTGAGTTTTTGGTAAGGACAGAGCTTAAAGGAAAGGCCTACCTTGCCTTTAAGGCAGTAGGCATCAGGGTACCACCAAGGGTGATAGAGCTAAATGTAGTGCCTACGTCTTCATTTACGCTTAAAA
>JAGGTC010000201.1 GCA_021163945.1 Deltaproteobacteria bacterium
TTAAGGCGAGCTTAAATTATATAATTTCCTGTCTTGACAATGGGGTCACCTCAAAGAGAAGATTTGGAACAAGGTTAGGTGCTCTAATTTCCTTTATTAGTAGTATTGGCTTTTAATCAAGAAAGCACTTTAGTATGTCTATCAATAAATGAGCTATTAATCCTTGAGCCTAAGCTGGTCAATGATCTTTCCTCTATAAAAATAAAAAGCATTTTTTGTTTTTACATTTATCATAAGAATAGCATGGGGTATTAATTTAAACCAGGGGCGGTATATTAGATTCAAAATTCGGTCATCGTTATAGGTCTTAGTTAAAATAATAGCTACTTTGGGTTTTGTATCCCAAGTGGAAATAAAGTCTTTTTTAATGTCCCCAAATTCTACTTCAATTGCTGCATAAACAGCCCCGTTGGGATACAACCATACACAATCTAATTGGGATCCATATCCATAGAATAGAGGTTCATATTCTCTAAAAACTAAAAAATTTAGGTCATTACCAATGCGTGCCAATGCACTGGTATAGGCATAATGTTCTTTTCCCATCCCTTTTATTCGGTTTTTGTAAATCTTCAGCTCTTGCTGTTTATAGGTCTCTAAATTTTGCACTATAGAGTTTATCACTTTTTTAATATCTTCTACTGGAGCTATGTTACAATCTGTAAAAAGAACAAGGTCAGGTGTTATTCGGAGAACTCCTTCTACTTTAATAAATCTGGTAGATGGAATTGGTTTTGAGTCAGACCAAGGACTACCTTTTACCAGTTCATCAATAGTAATTAGAGGTTGCAAACCACACACATCAAGAGTGCTTGGATGTCTAGGTAGTCCTCTGCAAAAAATGAGCACTTTTTCATGTTCCATGAAAATGTCTGGATTACTATTCAAAGAATACCAATTCTCAGTAAGCCTTACAACATCTTCATTTTCTCTTATGGATACGGTAAACTCTTTAGAAGCTTTTTTAGAATCAAAAGGTACCCAATAATTCTTAAGCTTGCGCAATCTTTGAGGACACAAGCTAACCCACTGGGCTTGTATACCTGCTTTTTTAAGATAATTCATAAAGAGTGCCTTTTCCCACTTGCAGTTAACATTCCGATATAAACAAGGAAAAGGATAAAAGTGAAATAAGTTAGGCTCATCAGCCCTTTTCTTCAGAAACCTCACTCGACTTCTTATTTCTTTAACATTTTGCGGGTAAATTTCTGATAGTTTATTTAACCAATAAAATCGCTCTTTAGTGCTTTCCTGTTTAGCAATCTTGTATAAGATAAGCTCAAAGAGGGATTTATTGCTAGGATAGGCCTCCAATTTTTTTAGAAGAATACTCAAATTATCGGGAGGGTTGAAATCAAAGGTAGAACGGATGCGTTTCCCAGTTTTCAAAAAACACACGTCACAGATATCTCCAAATCCTTGGGGCACTTGAGAAGATTTGGAAAGAATTTCTTCAAGCTCTTGGTGAGCACGTAAAAATTCCTTTGACAAAGCAATGAGTCTTTCTTTTAAGATAGCCTTATCTACAATTTCTATTCTTGAATTTCCCTGTATTGCTTCTTTAGCCTCTTTTAAGCCTTGAACAGTTACAGCCTTTTTACAAGTTTCCGTTATTGACTTTCCTGTTTCTCCACGTCTAACAGTAAAAAAACCGAACTTCTCTTTTACCAGCTTTAATAAAGAATTCCACACTTTCTATTTTCTCCACTAAATTTTGATATACTATAGTCAAAGATGGAGTCCTGTCAATCACTTTTTGTGACCCAAAATCCTTGTTTGTCCTACAAGAAACCCCGCAAGTGTGCTATATAATAAAGCAATTTTGAAAAAACACCTTTCACCTAAAAGGTGAAAACACACT
>JAGGTC010000085.1 GCA_021163945.1 Deltaproteobacteria bacterium
ATCATCACCCTCAGGCATACTTAAAATCATCACCTTATAATCTTCACCTATCTTAAATTCTGCTGGACATACAAGATTTCCTACATTTTCTACCATCAGTAAATCTAATTTTTCTAAATTTAGTGAGGGTAGGGCATCCCTAATCATGTTTCCATCTAGGTGGCAGGCCCCATAAGTGTTGATTTGGACAATCTGTATCCCATATTTGTTGATCCTTTCTGCATCCAACATACTCTGTATATCTCCCTCTATTACACCAATGCTCAGCTTTTCTTTAAGGGCCGAAATAGTGAGCTCAAGTAGGCTAGTCTTTCCTGAACCAGGAGAGCCCATGAGGTTTATTACCAGTACTTTGTGTTTGTCAAACAATTCCTTATTTTCTAAGGCAATTCTCTCATTTACTTCCAGTATATCCTTTACTACCGGTATCTTAACCATCTTCTCCCTCTATTTCTTGTACATAAAGTTCCTTGCCACTTACTAGCTCAATCTCACTGCCACAATAAGGACAAAGAAAGTAAAAATCCTGATCTTTATAACTAAATTCCCTACCGCAGCCTAAACACCTTCCCCTTATTGGTACTTTTTCTATTTCTAAACGTACATCTTTTAGCTCCGTATCCTTTACTAAAAAGGAAAAACAGAAATCTAAGGCCTCTGGCACTACTGAAGTCAACTCTCCAATCTTTAGTTTTATCTTTGTGATATTGCGCAAATGATGCCTCTTTATCTCCTCTTCAACTACTTCCAATATGCCTTGGGCAATAGATAACTCATGCATTATTCTTTTCAGCAATTACTTGAAGATATCCCTGTTTTACACCTTTAACCTTAACTATGTCATTCTCAATTTTCCTTAACTTTTGAATTTTCCCTTTAACGACAATAATCTCCAGGCAATCATGTCTATCTAAATGCACATGTAAGCTAGAGATGACAGAAGAGAGATATTTATGTTGCAAATCGATTAAAGTATCTAGCAGTTCTCTTTTTTCATGATTGTAGACTATCACAATCAAACCTACAACTGTTGCTGTTTCATCCATTGATAAGCTATGAGCTAGGCAACTGTTTACCAATTGACTTATTGCCTGAGACCTATTCTTATAACCCCTTTTCATAACAAATTCATCAAAGGCCCTAAGCAAGGACTTATCCATTGAAACCCCAAAGCGTGCTAATTTGCCCATAATGATATTTTATACTTATTTAATTAATTTATCATATATCTCTTGGCTATAATGATTTTTCAAAAGCCTTTTTATCTCTTCTATAACTAACCTAGCTATTTGAGGTAACTTTTTGTTTATCTCTGGGCTAAGCTCCATCCCCCAATTTATCTCCTTGGGCTCTATACCAAAAATAACTACTGATTTTGGGGCCTTTCCAATCTTTTTTGCCATATCCAAAGCCTCAAGTAGCCCTAAATCGTGCAGAGAGATGGATGCCCCCTTAGGGGGCATCAAATCATTTGAGCCAAGCCTGTAAATAGTGCCTGGCGGCATCTTGCCTTTGACCGCATCAATGACGATTAAGTGGTCTGTCTCAGCAAAAATAGGAAATAAACTTGCTGTTGCAGTCCCTCCATCTATCAATTCAACTTGTTTAGGCAGGTCATACTCCTTAAGGTGCTCTATAGCCCTTACGCCTATTCCTTCATCCTTTAACAAAATGTTTCCTATTCCTAAAACCGTAATCTTCATAAATCATAAATTAAAAAGGCAAAGATTTTTTCCACTTCTGCCTTTGCTCAATTAAATGAGGGGTAGGTCTACCACATACTTTTTCCCATTATCTATGTGCAACACGTGCACAGCACAGGCCAGTCAGGGATCAAA
>JAGGTC010000098.1 GCA_021163945.1 Deltaproteobacteria bacterium
GTCAAATTTATCTATTATAACCTAGGCCACCCTTTTTTACAGGAATTATAAGACTGACCATAATGATTAAATCATAATCATTTGGTAAAGGGAGATCTTTTGCACATTTTCCAATTATTTACAGCTTCACTTATTGCTAAATTAGACACCTTTTTTTATGATATTTAATAAGGTAGAAGATATTGGTAATGAGAAGACCTCCAATTCCAAGACAATTAAGAAGGGATGTTCTTGTAGAGGCAGGACACCGCTGTGCAATTCCCACTTGCCGTCAACCAACTGTCGAGATTGCTCACATAATCCCATGGGAAAAAGTCAAAAAACATACTTTTGACAATCTTATAGCACTTTGCCCTAACTGCCATAGAAGAGTACACAAAGGCGAAATCGACAGGAAAGCCCTAAAGCAATACAAAGCAAACCTTTCCATACTTAATGGCCGTTATTGTGATATTGAACGTCGAGTTTTGTCCTACTTTGCTGAACATCCACATGAAAGTCAAATTAAGCTTCCTGGTGGGCTTGATATTTTTTTAATGTACCTCCTCAAAGATGGTTATTTAAAGAAAATACAAGGGCAGGAAAATGTTTTTGTGTGGGCAGGAAACTTTGGACCCCAATGGTACGAATTGACACCTAAAGGAAGAAAATTTATTCAAAAATGGCTTTCTGGTAAGAAACTCTCCTAAAAAACCAAATCATGCTATATATAAAGTCAAAACACTAATTAAAGGTTTTGCTTCCTCAAATATGGCTACAATAATTGTTGCCTTCCTATCTTGAATTTGAATAATTGTTTCTTTTGGGTTTAAAGCTATATCTACGTATACATGGCCTCCCTCTTATCACCTCTTTTTATTTTTTATCATTTGTCCACCCCTTACAAAAGGTTTTGAAACCCTTATTCACAATATCCAGATTTTAGTCCATATTTACTTGCTGTAGCTAGCGTTGTCCCAGACCCTGCAAAGTTATCGCTATATCCTTCTATAAAAGGATACCACCTATGGATTGGATTATTTTTATTTTTTTGGAATATTCCATCAAACTTATCCAGTTTGATTTTCTCAATCATTTTTTTACCACCATAATTTATTTTGTCTTTCTATATTTTCAACACCGTCGCCCTCAATTTCGGACAATGTTTGCGGGTATGCGAAGCCCGTAAGGGTTTAAGTAAGCGAAGCGAACCACACGCCCGCTGTTAGGCAACATTTTCATATAAATCATTCCTATTCAACTCCACCTTGGCTTGATCCTACAAAAGCTTTGAGCTCGAAAAATCGCACTGTAAAGCAATTATTTGGCTATTTCATAAAAACTGCAATATCTAACCCAAAATCTTGCAATATGAAATGCTCAACCAATGAGCCAGCAATTCTCTTTTGCTCCAGTAGATTCCTAAGTGCTTCAATAACAGCTTTACGAAACCTTTCTTCAGGATTGAAACCTTGCCTTATATCCGGTTCTTGTACATTTGACATTTTATCCCTCCTGAGCAGGTTCTCCTGGATACATCTCAAGTCAACACCACTTTCCAATAGATGTGTTACAAAAATTATACCTTAAAGAATAAACCGCCACTTTTTTCTAATCCCTGTCTTGTTTATTTCCTGCCAGGGTTTATTATCTCCTTCGCCTAATATAGCAAAAAAGAAAATAGTAAGTCAAATTTATTCAGCCCTCTTTATTTGAAATAGGAGTCATATTAACTTCCTTCCTGCAAAATGCCATA
>JAGGTC010000194.1 GCA_021163945.1 Deltaproteobacteria bacterium
ATTATACCTATAGTGGTCAAATAAAGTACTTTGATGGCCAGCCTCTCCCCCAAAATAATAGGGAGTGTTGCCCTCCCCACCATTTGATCCCCTTGAAGGTCTAAGAGATCAAGGGTCATGGTCCGGATAAAGGCTATAGATGTTATATAAAAAAATACAAGTAGGGATCTAGGCAATAAAGATGTATAATTTAATATCAAAGGAAAGACCGTGCCTAAGCACCCCCAGGCAAGGGGCACCATTATGGTCTTTGAACCTGGGATATCCCTGAGTCTACGTCTTAGCAAGGGTACTTTTAGATTATAAATCAATCCTGAAATGACCATAAAAATCATAAATAAAAATGCCCACAAATTATTGAAAACCAATATTAGAGATAAAAAGAGGCCTATCAAACCCAATATAATGAAAAGGCAAATATGTCTTTTATAAAATCTTACCTTGGCTGGCTCTGTGAGATTTGTGGCCTTTAAATCAGTAAAGTGATTTAGTAAATGCATGGCCCAAAGGTAGGCCAAGGCCACTACTGGTGAGACATTCATCTCTAGATCAAGGAGGGTAGTACCTACAATGGCCAGGCCAGCCCCCCCTAAGGCCGCCCAAAAATTGCTAAGTAAGGCCAATTTTAATATCCTATAGAGGAGGGAAAAGGGTGTAGCCGTAGATAGAATCTCCTCTAACCTGAATATTACTCGTCTAATAAGCCAATTTGGGGTAGAGGCCCCTGCGGTTACACCAATCTTTTTAAACCTTTTTATCTCATCTTCTACCAGTTCATCCTCTGTCTCAATATGATATGTCTTCACCCCAGAGGCACTTGCAATTTGGGCAAGACGCTTTGTATTACCACTGATTTTACCTCCTACTACTACAAATGCATCAACTTCTTTGGCTATTTCCATTACCTCTTTTTGTCTTTCTTGTGTGGAATGACAAATTGTATCAAATATCTTTGCATTTGGGTAACGCTCTTTAATGGCATTTGCTATTTGCTGAAAGAACCTTTCATTCTGGGTAGTCTGAGCCACCACTACAGGCCTTAAAGAGGGAGGTAGATTATAGACATCCTCTAATCTATTTATTACAAAGGCCTCATTTTGGGCAAAGCCCATAAGCCCCTTTACTTCAGGGTGATCCCTTTCCCCAATAATGATGACCGAATATCCCCTCTTCCAAAATGTCTTAATGATTTGCTGAACCTTTTTTACCCTAGGGCAGGTGGCATCTATTACCGTTGCCTGAGATTGCTTAAGTAATTTATTCAATTGAGGGGAAATGCCATGGGCCCTAATGACCACTACACTGTCTTTCGCTGCCTCTTGCGGCTGGGATATTACATCTACCCCCTGTGCCTTTAAGAGTTCTAACACCTGAGGGTTGTGGATAATGGGGCCTAGTGTATAAATCTTTTTGCCTTTATAGGCCTTTGCCGTTTTAAATACCAAATCTATTGCCCTTCTTACCCCCATACAAAATCCTGCTTTTTTGCCCAATACGATTTTCATCCCTTCAAATTTGACAATTCACTTAAGTCATAATTGCCTTTATATTTATATGATTTATTAATAAGTTGCAAACATTTAATTTATAAGACTATACAAAGTGTTTGCCGAGTTGTTGCCTTTTCCAAAGGCTTAGAATAAGGATTTTCTCAGTTATTATTGACGAAACTCCGTTTATGTGATATCAAATGATATCAAAAATTTTAGGAGATAATTATGCGAAAGATAACAA
>JAGGTC010000112.1 GCA_021163945.1 Deltaproteobacteria bacterium
CCTATAATTATATCCTTACTGTTATTAGAATGGTTATGTACTTTGATCCTTTAAGGATATTTATGCCAATAAGCATTGTGATAGGCATTTTAGGATTTTTAAAGGGCATTTTTGATTTTTTTTTAACAGGAACACTTCAAGAATCTGATATTATTCTTATACTTTTTTCTATAAACTTAGCTGCCATTGGAGTGTTAGGAGATATGTTGGCTAGGCAGGAAAAGGCAAAAATTCTTAAAAGGGATGAATGACAAAAAATTAGAGCCTACTTATACCTCACTAGCACTTTCCCAAATACCACGCCTTTTAACCCTTTTAGATAGAAATCCTTCCTCTCCTACCTATGGTTGCTTTGATAGAAGATACTGGCTTGATAGAGTAAGAGATTTCCCTGATGCCTTGCCACAGATGGGGGCTTATCCTTTGGCATTTTGCTACCAGTATAATTTTAAAAATAATATATTTTTTAAGCAGCATTTGGTAAAAGATTGGGCATTGGCAGCAATTCTTTGGCTCTATAAAATTCAGCACAAAGATGGTTCCTTTGATGAGTTTTACCCTAATGAAAGGGGATGGGCCGGGCCAACAGCATTTGTCTTATACACTACCATTAGAACCCTTGAGACACTAGGGGAAGACATAGATAAAGTATTAGTGCCTAAAATTAGAGATATGGTAAGGAAGGCAGCTTTTTACTTGGCCAGATATAGAGAGATAGGGACCTTGGCAAATCATTATGCCATTGCCCTTTTGGCCTTCTATAAGGCAAAAAAGTGGCTAAAGGACAGTGACCTACAACCCTATATTGAGGACCTATTTAATGAAATAAGTCAACTCTTTTTTTCTGAGGGCTGGTTTTTAGAATATGATGGAGTTGACCCAGGTTACCTCACTGCTACTATAAGCTTTCTTTCCCGTCTTTGGCAAGAAGGATTTAAGAAGGATGAAATCTTTTCTATGCTTACTAAGTCTATAGAGTTTGCAAGTTATTTTATCTTTCCTGATGGTAGCTATGGTGGATGTATTGGAAGTAGAGGAACTCAGCATTTTTATCCATATGGATTTGAGCTACTTTCATCTAAATTGCAAAAGGCAACAAAAGTAGCATTATTTATGCGAAATTCTTTAAAAAATGGCAAAGGTGGAATTACACCTGATATTATGGCAGACCGTTACTTTGTCTATAGACTAGTAGAATATCTTGATACTTCCTTAGTTGCCAATCCTTGTCTAAAAGAGGATAAAGAAGTAAATTTGCCCTTTCAACTAAAAGGGATTTTTGAGATATTTAAGGAGGCAGGCATAGTAGTTAAGGGCACAGATAGATATTATTTTGTATGCAACTTTAAAAAAGGCGGGGTATTTAAGTTGGTGGAAAAAATGGGAGTTCATACAAAGTCTATAGCTGATGCTGGTATTAATACTGTGCTAAAAAATGGTACACTTTTGACCAGTCAGTGGATAGATAAAAAGTATAGTTTTGAAATAAAACAAGATAATATTTTTATAAATGGAAGGTTACATAAGTTACAAAAGCGCCTTTTTACACCATTTCGCTTTATTTTGTTTCGCCTTTTTTGTCTAGTAATTGGTATTCATCCCTCTTTTGCTAAAAAGGCAAAGGGCATTTTTCGTAAGATGCTAATTCTACGCTCTCCTTTATCTCAGACATTATTTAAAAGGACCATCAAATTGAATGATAATGAAGTAGAGGTAAAAGA
>JAGGTC010000030.1 GCA_021163945.1 Deltaproteobacteria bacterium
TTTTTTATCTCCTCATGGAGGGATAGCCTAAGACTATCCCTCCATGAAAAATTCAAAAATCAAGACCAGACTGAGTCCTTTGCCCATAGATTAATCTGCATCTTTCTTTGTATGGCATACAAAGCAACCACAGTTGGCATTATTTGTACCTGCGACACAACCATCATAATCCCATCTTAAGAGGTCAGGCTCGGGCGAACCATGGGCACGGTGACAGGATAGGCACATGACAATATCTGTTCCAGGAGTGACATCACTTGATGGACTATCAGGAATCGTTGTTCTAGCCACTGGCGCTAGTATGCTGTATGAAGTATAGCTGTTATATTCGTCGCTAGCGGGTTCCGAACTAGTAGGAAGCAAGGTATCTGTTGGATGTCTTAAAAATGGAGTAGCAGGAGTGGTTTGATCACTAATACGGCTATGGAAAACACCATGGCATTCTGCACAAAGATAGCTTATAGTAGTTTGGTCACTAGGGGGAGCACTTGGATCTTCTACATTCCTATTAGAGGTAACGTTGGCACCCTTATACTCATTATGGCTACCTGAAGAAGCAGCATTTTCCCAATCACCGGCTTCACCACCCTCTATATTAGCTAAAAAGCGATAATAGCCTCCACAATTATCCGTGCCTGTCGCAGGGACTACACCATAAGAAGTAGCTGGAACACTACCTTTATTATTATGATGAGAACCGCCTATTCCCTTATCTGTATGAAATCCATGACAACCATAAGTGCCTGCACATGTAAGTTGCTGACTCCAGGTACTATTATTACCACCTGTCACTTGGCCAAAGGTAAACCCAGAAGTATAATCTGGATCCCAGCCAGGCGGATCATAGGTACCCAATACACTGTCCTGGTCCGCAAGGCCTTCTACATTATGTCCTTTTGTATCTTCTTGACTGCCAACATCCTTGGAAACCCAGCAGAAATTACCACCCGCTAAAGTAACACCAGGCCCTTGTCCACTGGGAGAACTATCGGTAAAGAAAACAACAGGCACCTTAGAACCACCTGGTAACGTCTTTATAGGGTTTGAACTAGAACCACTATGACAAGCTATACACGCAGAAGAGGTTGAAGTGCCATATGCAAAACCTAAGAGGAATGATTGTGGATTTCCTTCAACACCAGAACTCCATCCGGTAGTGTCCCAAGGCGATTGACTAGCATGCATTGTATGACAGTCTGCACATGGACCAATTACTGCCTGTGCCAACCCATAATAGCCTACTAAACCTAAGACCAACAAAATAACTAAATACCACTTTTTCATTTCTTTCCACCTCCTTTCTACTTTTTTATATTATTGCCCATTACAACCTCATTTGTCAAGTTTTTTTATCATAAAAAATATAACGCAATATTTATGCCAAAAATAGTTTTAAGTGTGAAGTTTTAAGTAAAAAAGCAATAATGACAGACAAAGGGGAAATATTTGATATGTATTTTTGTTTGGTTAGCAGGAAAAATTTTAGAAAAGCCAAACCATTAAAAATAACAAAATTTGTCAGTTGTATGACAAAAAGTGCCCCTGTCTGCAGGCAGGGATGAATTAAAATGACAAATGACAAAGCCCAAATGTCAAATCAAGCCCAAAATCCCAATGACAAAACTCCCTGATTTAATGTTTTGGCATTTTAGCATTTGGATTTCATTTGGCATTTGGATTTTGAAATTTGGATTTTTTAGA
>JAGGTC010000012.1 GCA_021163945.1 Deltaproteobacteria bacterium
ACTTTAAAAGAAAACCCACAGGTGTAGTAACTGACCTTACGCACATTATAAAAAATCATTTTTTAAGGGTTGCAACCATATAAAATTTGGGTGAGTGCAGTAAGGCACGAACCTTTCCCTTTTTTTCAAGCATCTTGATAATTTTCTGGGGAGTAAGAGAAAGGAGTTTAGGCATAAGCCCTACCGTTAAAGTATATTCCAAAGTTCCTTCCTCCGTTGGTATCTCTTCACCATGCTCCTTTAAGCTCTCTATATATAACTCAATAGCTTCCTTTGCCATTTCTATCGCTTCTTCTATTGTGTCCCCATAGGTTATACAGCCAGGAAGAGAGGGGCCTATCACCGTATAACCGCCCTCAGGTTCTTTTCTGAGCAGGATTCTATAGCTTAATGTTTTCGTATTATCACCTCATACAGCATAGTGTATAACGGCTTGCGTGTATCTGAAGTCCGAGCCCATAGGGCGAGGATTTGGGCGAAGGCACGAAGTGCCGAAGCCAGATACCCGCTTGTTGTCCGAAGTCATAAAACTTAAATTTCATGTAAGTACCTTTCCATTCGATGTCTCAGTATCATTAATCTTTCTTTTAGCATTTCCATTTCAGATGAGTCAAACTTCTTGCTTTTAGTCAACCTAAGTAATTTTTCAATAATCTCCATGATTTCAAAAGTATAGTCTCGGTATATTGGATGTCGTGTGAGTCTCCTTGATAGAAATTCCAAATACTCAGGTGGGAAGATTGACGCAGGGTCACTTAATTTCTTCTCAAGAGATAATATTCCAGATCGAAGTTCAGAAATAGCTTCTACTACATCCGCAAGAGAACGTTGCTCTGGGTTTTCACTTTCTTTTAATATTTTCAAATCTAATGCTACGGAAATAGGAGTATCAATTTCGTTTTTCCCTTCTTCTATGGATTTGACTTGATTTATAAGTTCTTTTTTTGTTTCTTCAACACTGTCTAAATCATGTATATCAAATTGTATAGTTCTTGTTCCTGCAACATCAAATGGTATTTGTTCGCCTTTTTTAATTAATTGGACTAAAGGTTTCTTTATTGCGTGTCTAATAGCAAGTTCATAAAAAACATTTGGATTTCGTCCTGTTAAGTCAGCAACCACAAGTGGAGAATCTACCACATATTGAATAACCTGGCTCGTGATTATTCCAGGCTCGGATATATGATCGGCCCTTATGGGCTTATATCCAAGGGATTCAACTGCAGGAGATATTATGTGCCTAAAAACTTGGTCGGATCTTTTTCTTACATCAGATTCGGGTTCTCCAATGGGAGCGATTACAAAACATACTTTCTCTTCCTTTTTTTCTATCTTTTTATTCGGCATTATTTACACCTCCTTTTTGTTAACGATTTCGGACAACTTGAAATAATCGAATAGTTCGTTTATCCCCCAAAATGGGAGATAATCCGAACCTATTTCGTTTATCCCTTGCTCTGGAAGAACTTAACTTTCTGCACATAAAGTAGGGAATTCACTTCTTTGTAATCTCATTTAAACAATTATCATGCTCATTAAAATTTGTAAATGAATTTCTTTATATTGCATTGCATTTTTGTAAGTGTTCACCACCCCGCCTGCCTGCGGGCAGGCCCGCCTGCCGTCGGGCAGGGACAGACAGGTTTTCGTTTTACTTTAAAGCAAATGCAATATTT
>JAGGTC010000174.1 GCA_021163945.1 Deltaproteobacteria bacterium
GCACTCGAGGGTCAACATTACTGGGACCCGGCCCAAGCAAAATCCTTGATGGGGGAGCCAACTCACCATACTTTTTCTCCATAGCGTTGACCTTCCATGGCGGTGTAGGAATGTTTGGTCTTTGGTAAGGTTTTTATATCTTGACGTGAACTTTTAGCTCCCCCGTGTGGTGATTGCCGTGAGAACCCCGGTCAGAAAGCAGCCTTCCCCCTCACTCCCCATCCTGCGCAAGGCGACTCAGAAGTACCTCAAGTCCTTCGACGGCAAGGTCTACTCCGAGAAGAGGCCCTGCCCCAGGTGCGGCTCGGAGAACACCATAAAGAAGGACTCCACCGCGAAGATCTACTGCAGGCTCATCACCAGGAAGGGCTTCGTGGACGTGGTGGTGAGAGTTAAGCGCTTCCAGTGCAAGGAGTGCGGCGCCAAGTACGGCGCCAAGGCCCCCTTCTACGAGGGCTGCGGCTACGCCGCCCCCGTGGTTAACCTCTGCCTCGCCATCGCCGCCAACATGCCAGCGAACAGGGGTGAGGCCCTCCTCGCCGAACTCGGAATCCAGGTGGACCGGGACACCATAAGAAAGTACTACGAACTCTTCTGGAGGAGAGCGGAGAAGTACGCCGGCCTCTCCTTCACGGGCTCAAACCTAGCCATAAACGTCATGAAGATACTCACAGGCGCGGAGAACGTGGAGCAGCTGAAGGAAAAGCTCCCCGCAGAAAAAGAGGAAGAGGAAGAGGAGGAAGGTGTGCTCATCGCCGGGGTGGCTGACGAAACCTACCCCACGAAGAAGGGGGCCAAGAGGAGACTGGAGGAGGAGAACAGGAAGAGGAGGAAGGAGGGGAAGAAGCCGAAGCCCAGGCCCGACGGCTTCACCGTCGCAACCACCTACCTGCCCGACCTGAACATCTACGCCTCCCTCTGCGTGCAGGACGCCAACTTCTGCTTCCTCCTGGCCGACACGCTCATGGAGCCCCTGGAGGGAGCGGACTACGTCGTGGTCGACGGCTCGAACGCGTACAGCGGGACCCACCCGAACCTGAAGAGGTGCACCATCCACCTCAGGAGGAGCGTCGCGAGGAGGGACCCCCGGCTCAAGGAGCTCAGGAAGAGCGACTTCGAGGCCTTCCTCAGGGAGTACAGGGCTCTCCACGACCGCCTCAAGGAGGAGTTCCTCGAGGAGCTGGAGGCGGAGCTGGGGAAGCCGCCCCCCAGGGACGCGCCGACGAGCACAAACTCCATGGAGGGAGGGAACTGGAGGCTGAAGTACGCCCTCTCAACCCCCTACTGGACCCTCGAGGGGATCCGGGGGAGAGTGCTCCTCATCTGCATCAGGGACTCCCTCAAGACCTTCTCCCGCGGAAGACCCGTGCGGAACCCGGTCGCCGAGCTTAACCACTTCAGCTACGAACTCATCATGGCGGCCTGAGCCAAGCCCAAAAACAAAAAGCTGACCCCCCACAAACAGCAACCCACCAAGACCAAAAAATTCTGCACCACCACCTTCCATTCAGTTTAGTTGGATTAAGTTTACTTTAAGCAGCTTATTTGATTAACGTGTCGGTTAAAACGGCTAATGCACTCCTTCCCCCTTAGGATGCGGCTATCTTCCGAATCTTCTCTCTCTCATCTGGTAGGTTCTGAGTGCACGCCAGAAATCGATTTTCC
>JAGGTC010000139.1 GCA_021163945.1 Deltaproteobacteria bacterium
AGTTGAATTTATTGGTTTTAGAAAGCTCTACCCAGATTTTTTGTATTGTGCTTAGCCCAATATTTATTAAAATTGCTGGCAAAAAGATAAAATATTGCAAGGGGTATAAAACAAGGGGTATAAAGGTGTTATATGATAAAAAAATAAAACAATGAGGTGGCTGAAAAGAGGGAAGAATTAAAATTGTTTGCGTCATTTCTAGAGGAAATGGAGCAATTTAGAAGGAAGCATGTGGCAATTATTGGGAGGTTTTTGAAAAGGCAAGGAAGGAATATCCAGAGAAGATGCCAGTTTTAACCTTTATTCCGAGAAAAGAAGCACTAGTGCTTTAGGTATTTTGCCATGGAAAAGACAGAATTTCCTTACCATTAAGTTGTAAAAAAACAGAGAAGCAGGATGATTTTAATTTATAAAAATGATGGGTTTATGATAAAAGAGGGATGTAGCAGTGGAATTGTATAAGAGAAAGGAGGTATCTTTGTCAAGAGTTGCTGAGATTTGTGGGTTGGACATAGAAAATTTCAAGGAATTACTGAAGGAGAGAGGAATTAAAATATTAGTGCCCAGCATTCCAGTTAAAGAAATTGACAAAGACGTGGAGAGGATATTAGAAAGCTGATGGTGGTCTTAGACGCTCACATCTTGAGCATGTTTGCAAAAATAGATGCTAATAATTTTGTAATAAGCAGGAAAATTGAGAGGCACGTTTGAGAAGGATTATTCGAGGTGAGAGAAATAAGTGATGATAGAAAGTGTGAAAATACCAAACAAGGTGCAAAAACCAAAGATTATAGTGAATACATCGTCATGGATAAACCTGTTTAGGGTAGACCTTACTGACTATTTGGTCGAGAGTTTTTATATATTTGTGACGCCAAAGGTTAATAAGGAGATATTGGAGGGAAAGGAGTTTGCAGAGGATGCGAAAATATTCGAAAAACTTTCAAATGAAGGGTACATCCGCGTCGTAATCCCAAAGGTGATCCAAGAAGAGATCAAACACGAAATCAGCATATCTTCTGGAGAAATAGAGATTATAGCCTATGCAATGGAAAAAGAAGATCGTATGGTACTGATAGATGATTCAAAGGTATATCAGGTGATGGAGCGCTTTAATCTGAAATACATCTCATCTGCAAACATTGTGGTCGATGCATATCTAACAAAGAGGATTAATAAAGACAGAGCTTACAGATTGTTGGAAGTATTAAGAAGGGTTTTAAAAGATGAAGTAATAGATAAAGCAAAGGAGGTATTAAAAAATGCTTGAAATAAAGCTCAAAGAGGAATATGATAAATGGCTCAAGAAGATAGCACAGGAAGTCAGTATCTCACCAGAAGAATTGGCGTACATATCTATTAAGAAATTTATAAATGAGTATAGAATGAGAAAAGCAGTAAGAGCGTATGTAGAAGGTGAAATATCATTGGGAAAAGCTGCAGAGGTTGCAGGAATGTCAAAGAGAAAATTTATGGCAGTGATTGAGGACTTTGGGATCCCATTTAACATCAGTGCGCATGATTTAGTGAAAGGATTTGGATTTCTATCAGCTTTAAGAGGGTACAGCTACAGCATTTGAAGAAAAAAAGAAGAGAGCAATGGCTGAGGAGGTATAGAGAATGAAGCCAGATAGATGTAATTTTTGTAAAGGTAAGTTGTC
>JAGGTC010000219.1 GCA_021163945.1 Deltaproteobacteria bacterium
TCTCTCATGCCTGGCCATTTCTCTATTTGTTTTGCTAAGCTTAACTAATGTTTCTCTTCCAGCTTATGCAACCACTTATTATGTAGATGCTACCAATGGGAATGATTTTAACGATGGGCTTTCTCCTGAAACTGCCTGGAAAACCATAGGCAAGGTTAACAGTATGGATTTTAAACCAGGAGATACTATCCTATTTAAGAGGGGAGAGATCTGGCGTGAGCAACTCATTGTTCCTTCTTCTGGCACAGATGGAAATCCCATCACTTTTGGGGCTTATGGAGAAGGGGAAAAGCCTAAAATAACAGGGGCAGATGTGATAAGAGATTGGAGTGGGCCTGATGGGAATGGCGAATATACTAAAACTGGACTTGGAAATACAAGAGTGTTTTTTGAGGATGGAGTTAGACTAAATCGGGGCATTCATGGAACATTGGCCCCTGGTGAATGGGATTATGCGAGGGGAACTTTATACTGGCGACCTTCTGATGGTGTGTTAGAAGGACATATAACAGAAGCCGGGCAACGGGACGGGTGTCTTTACATTGAAAATAAGTCCTATATAAACTTGGAAGATCTTATTTTCTCAGGCGGCAATAACAGAAACACTATTGAGGCATCTGGCGGAGGAGTAGAAATAGTTTCCTGTTCGCACATTTACATAAAAAATTGTGTATTTCGTAACAATTACTTTTACGGTATTGGAATAAGCGAAAGTTCTAATATTGATATAGTGAATTGCGAAGGTTCCTGTAACCATGGTTCTGCTATAAACATTACTAAATCATCAAATTGCACAATTTATGGAGGTAGATATCATCACAATTCTCCATTATACTCTGATGCAACGAGTGGTGCAGACACTAATGGAATTGAAGTTACTGGTGGGAGTTTTAATATTAACATAATTGCGGTGGAAGTTGACCACAATGGTTTGGGAATAGCTGGTAATCCTAAAGGTAATAATGCTGATGCTGGTATAGCTTTTTATGATGCTTCAGGAAATGTTAAACGTTGCCTGATCCACCACAACGGTGGTGGAGGTTGTTACTTCTATACTGATAGTGCAGCAAATGTAATTGCAGAGTTTTCTTACAACTTAGTTTACCGTAATAATCTGAATAATGAGCCAAATGGAGCTGGTGGAGTGAGGATTTCAGGCAAGCCAGGACAACCATGCACTGTGAACGTATACAACAACATTATCGCTTACAATACACTGGTAAGTGGAAGCTGGCATGCCCTTAGAGTTTATTATTGCAAGGATTGCCAAATTAAAAACAACATAATAGCTTTTAATACTGGTGATCCCGTTGATATATCTATTAGTGGAAGTGGAGAAAGCGGCATAGTCTTAGACCATAATCTATATTACGATACTTCTGGAGAATTTATCACATATGAAGGCACAACTTATGACATCGACCATATTATTGGTAATTCACCTGGTTATTATTCCTATGATCAGTTCCAAGATACTCATTCCATAGCTCAAGACCCCCTCTTTATTGATGCCTCAAATGGAAACTTCCATCTCCAATCTAACTCGCTTTGCATTAACAAAGGAACAGATGTTGGCCTGACTGAAGACATGGAGGGAAATCCTGTGGACTACGCTCCTGATATCGGAGCTTATGA
>JAGGTC010000070.1 GCA_021163945.1 Deltaproteobacteria bacterium
CTTATACACAGTTCTTTCATGCTCTTAGAAGTGAGAAATCATGAAATGGAACCTTTATTCCTCAGTTTCTGTGATGAAAACAGGATCCTTTTCAAGACTTACTGAGGAAGATGGAGAATACCCATCATCTTTATATACAGGTGCTTCTCCATCGAGTTCAGTAACGATGTGTCTCACTCTCACAGTATTATCAAAATACCTGCTCAGATCGATTGTTGTGTTTTTTTCAGACCATGCAACGATAATATCTTTTCCATTCACTTCAAAAAGGAAAACTTCTCCCTCAAGGGGAAGTTTTTCTACAGAATCAAACATCTCAAGTTCCTCTATCATTATCTTATATGTGTAGTATGCCGGTGTTTTCATATAGGAAACGACTCCTTTTCCTCTTTCAGTTGCAATTAAGCCCATTTTGGAAAATACGAGATGGGACATGTGTTCGTAGTCTATATACTGATACTCCTTTACTCCGTAGAGTTTCCACCAGAAAGCCTTCGAAACTCCTGCATCAAACGCATATACATATCTCTTCACAACTTCCTCTGCATGCATTCTGTAATACTTCTTTCTGTACTCAGGAAGACAGAAGATCTTTGTGCATTCATTTTCTTCCAATATCTCCCTCAGGGATTTTTCTCTTGACCTGTTTATCCCGCACAGTCTGATGTCAGGTCCTCCCATCTCGGTACTCTAGATGGGTTTTGAGTATCCATACTCATTCATCAGTTCGATAAACCACTTTACTCTTTCTTTGTATGTTTTTGGATCTTCATAGAGATGCAGATCGAGAATATCAAAATACTCTTTTCCATTTTTAAGAATGTACTTCACAAACTCAGGGTTTACATTTGTCCCGTTTTTCCAGTTTCCTGTGAATCCACCCAGTAAAATTACGGCATTTTTATTTTCCTTTTTGATTACATTATATGCAATTTTTAGTATTTTCAGATACTCTTCTTCTGATTCTTCCTCTGTTTTGCAGAAAGAACAGCACCAGAAGTTTTTTATCTCCATTTCATTGCCTATGGACCAGTACTTCACTTTGCCTTCTGTTCTTCTGACGATTAATTTAAGGAAATTATCAAGATCCTCTATGTATTCATCTCTGAGTGGTGATCCCGCACGTTCAGAATCACATCCACCAAAAGATGCCCATCTATTGTAAAGTCTGAGTTCTATAAGAAGATTTATCTCATCGCTCAGTTCATCGATATAACGATCAAGTTTCTCCCAGTGCAACTCACCCTTTACATGCTCCACTTCATCCCATCTTATTATAAGACTTCCAGCCCAGTGTAAGCCCGCTCCCAGGAGGTCTTCCCGTATTTGTTCATTATCTGAGTATGATATTGCAATCCCAAACTGGCTTTTTTCGAATTTTTCAGCTATCGTCCTATCTCCAGTACCGGAGATCTTATATGTTGAAGGCTGGAGACATCCTGTGATTATTATGAGCATGAAGATACATAAACTCATATGTTTCATTATCCTTACTTCTCCTTCTCAGTTTAAATACTGTTGGAAGTCACAATGGAAGCAAATTCGTGGAATGCCTCACTGATCAAAAAATAAATTAAGATACCT
>JAGGTC010000101.1 GCA_021163945.1 Deltaproteobacteria bacterium
GCTTTTGAACTTGAGTAGTCTCTACTGGCTTTGTAGCAACGGGTGTTGGAGTTGGTACTGCTCCGGTTTCTATAGAAATAGTTTGATTTCCTATGCCTTTTGATACACCTTCACTTATATTATTCACTAAATCTTTAGAAGTAGTTTCTATACCAGTAACCTTAATTTCTGAAGTTAGAGCTGTTCCAAATAAATTCAAAAACTGTTTCCCTTCTTCGTTCAATTCTATATTAAGAGTTATAGGTTCACTCTCTATTTGTTTTATTGCTTCGTTCCAGTCTTCCATAAAATTTTCAGTATTCAAATCCAATGTTATTTCTTTCTCCGTATCAATTTTATTTACTTTTTCAACAAACTTATCTATGCGCTTATATACATCATTCCAATTATCGATATCGAGCAATTTTTTGAGGTCATCGGATAGTGTCATGTCCTCCAACGTCTTTTTCATGGTATCTAAAGATTGCATACTATAAGTTATAGCTTCAGGAAGAGTCTTTGTTAAGGTAGTTTCGGGAGTTTCAGTTTTCCCTTTCTGAGCCTTTTCTATAATTTCCTTAATATTCTTAGGTAACTTACCGGATTTCTTTTCAACTTCATCATATATATCAAGAATATCTCTAAACGATTGCTCACTTTCCTTCGATAAAGATGTAGGTACTCCATAGATATTACGAAGAGCAGAAATTATACCAGAAGATGCTTCATCCCATTGTGATTCTAAATCTCCTATTCCTACTGTACTTTCTCGTATTAATCTCAGATGACCCGTTATCCACCTCCATGCTTCTTTATACGCTTCACGTTCTTCATCAGATGCAGCTTCCATAGATTCTTCTTTTAATTTCTCTGCGAGTATCCGAGCCTTTATTGCCCCTTCCACTATCTTTTCGGACGCTGCTGTTTTATCACCTTGTTTCGCATATTTTATGCCACTTTTAACTAATCGTTCAATAGTCTTGATTTCGCTTTTGTAGTGACTTATTATAGTCCGAGTCGTACCTGTTGCTTTTTCTTCAATATCCTTTACCTCATCCCATGTATCATACATTCCAGAATAAGCATCAGCTAAATCCGAAGCAGATTCATACAAATTGCGTGAAGATTTATCTAACTCATCAAATGTTCTTTTTAATTCATTATTTAGACGTTTTAAGTTGATTTCAGCTTTTATTAAATCTCGAATAGCACCTACCACTTTTGGATATCGAATCTGTAATTTTTCAATGCTTCCAAGATATCTATCTGTGAGTCTATCCTTCTCTCTTAATAATTTATTACTGTTAAACCATACATCAGCAAGTTTCTTATCCACTACTACCCATTGATTACCCATCCACACAAGATCATGACCCGTTTTCAATAATGCTTTACGAACCTCAACACCATTTTCTCCTATCTTAATTGATGTACCATGCACTTCATTATATTTTTCAATTGTTCTCACTACATTTTTATATGTTAAAGAAGTTTCATCATTTAAAGCTATTTCTGCTCGTCTTGCTTGTGCTCTTTTATCCCATAATCCTAACTCTTCATCACCAAGTATTCGTTTTGCTTTAA
>JAGGTC010000091.1 GCA_021163945.1 Deltaproteobacteria bacterium
GCACATCTGACATCATCACCACCTTCCTATACTATTCCATATAACATGAAATCATTCTTAATACTAATAGTACCGAGCCCAATGTCGTTTAACGGTATGCGGGTATGTGAAGTGTCCCCGCCTATCATATCAATGATAGATAATACCTCGGCGAAATAAAAGTTTGGTGGTGGCATTTGGATGAGCGTAGCGAACAAGCCGTATACCCCCTGTTTATATGACTAAGCAAAGCGAGGCAATGACATAGAGTGCCGCAAAGTTACCTGCATGTTTTTGCTATGCATCATCTTTATTTTCAACATCATCTAAGGATCTCTTTCGCTTTTTATATATCCTATTCCTCGGATGTATTTTGCCACTCCCAAAAATTCGAGAATTCCACCAGTCATCGAAAAAACGCAACTTCCTTGGCTATACTCTTTTGGGAATTTTGATTTCAAATCTGCTGCAGTGAAGGCTTTCCTTGATTTTATTACGGTAAACGCATATTTAATCATTTCTTTCGTTGTATATTTCTCTGCACGAGTCTGTACACCTGTGCGCATATAGATCCTATTTCCAACTATTTTGGTTACTTTCCTAGTTCTACCATTTGTTTTTGGAACATCTGTCCCTACTTTTATTTTTTCATCGATTTCTGTAGATAGTTCTTCCCAATCCGTCATTCCACCACCATATTTTTCTCGTATTCCTTTAAATATATAATGTTAGCTACACAGCATCTATTTTTTACTCTGAACATGTAGACAACGTTTTGCGGGTATGCGAAGCCATCCGATAGGGTGGTTTGGGTGAGCGTAAGCGAACCGCATACCTGCTTGTTGTCTGAGTGCGTTAGCACCGAGCAATCTGAAGGATTGCGAGAGTCCCGAACCCAGCTCATTTCTCTCCCTCAATTTAGAACCACTCTGTAATCTTTTTTACTTTTTTATGGAAGAGAACTTTTCCAAGCTCTCCTCTTTTATATTCCTTTATCATCTGTTTTTTGGTTATATATTCTTCAAGTTCCCCTCTCTCTAAAAGATGCTCTGTTTGAGTTCTAAATTCAGTATCAAGAAGCTGCGAATTAAATAAGATATTGTATGACTGTCTCATAAACAAATCATAAGTATGAGAATCATTTTTTGCAACCTTAGTATAGTAATATGTAGAGGGATCAAACTCTCGGGCTTTATGTTTTCTTAATTCTTTACGTTCCTCATTGCTCAAAGTTATGCCTATTGGTCTTGCTGGCTCTCTATTAACTCCAACCAAATTGGATCCCGTTAGAGGTGTTAGCACATCAGATGCTGGGGTTTTCTCACTTTTCAAGTTTGAGATAATCTCTCTTTTAATATTTGTAGAATATATTACAAGGTCATCTAATCTTTCGGCTCGTTCATATTCTCTAACAAAGGCTCTTATTCTCGAGATTTTTGGTTTAGTAATTGCCGAACCCTCAAAATCGAACCATACGCATAAGAAATCTTTTTTTTTATATACCTTGGCAATTTTTTTATTTTGTTTATTTCAAAACTAAA
>JAGGTC010000102.1 GCA_021163945.1 Deltaproteobacteria bacterium
TTAACCTGTCGCCACCAATTTCTGCTATCATTCTGGGAATATGCAAAGTCTCGCCATAAGTCGAAATTTGGGCGAGTGTAAGCAAGTCACATATTTCCTGTTATCCGCTGTAGGGGTTTTAAACTCTTCATTTTGGAACACTGAAAGCCATTATGGTTAAAATTACTTCTCTGTTTACATCTTTAGGTTGATGAAGGATATAACTGAATATCGTCTCATTTTTTAACTTATCACTTTTGAGACTCCAATCTCGTTTATAACAAGGATGTGACTTAACGGTAGGCTCAATTTTTGCCAGTACTGAGCTAAAATTTTGATTTTTGTTAAATAGGAGAATAGCCGTTTTAGTATCTCGCCAGCTGGTATATCTTAATAACTGGTCTATGGCTTTAACTAATTTCTTTTTTCCTTTCCAGAACTTACACTCCGCTATAAATACATTCTTGCCTTCAACACGTATAAGAATGTCTGTTTTTCCTCGATAGTTAAATGTTTCTCCTGTGGCTTGTCCCTCATAATGTGCATTAAGCATCATCAACAAATGATCTCGGATTTCCTCTTCTTTCAACTTGGAAAACGTTTGAGGGCTTCTTTCCATTACTAAAGCCATATTATAAATCATCTCTAGTATATTTTCGTACTCTTCTAATGCCAAAGCAGGCTCTGGCTTAAAATCTTCTCTAGAGGCCTTGGGCGGCTCAAATTTAGGTTTCTTTCTAATAGACGGGATTGTGTAAGTAGTTGGCATATCCTCACGGCGCTTTATCGGGATCCCGAGAGAACTGACTAAGCCTATGTCGTCTAAGAACTTCTTTTTTCTTTGGGCTACAAACTGTCTAACGAAAGACTCAAGTTCTTTATTGAAATTACTCACATCGTGGTTGACCCATTGTAAGTATCTTTTGATTTCATTCAAATCTCTTTGGTACATCTGTTTAAGTTTTTCTGCATCATGGTTGACTGTTTTATAGATTAAACGAATCTCTTGCCCCCTGATTTCTCCACAAGGAGGATTACGGGTAGACGTTGAAGGTTTGTATTGAAATAGCTCTCCATCGCCTTCAAAAGGGACAGCAATTGTAACTTGGACTCCCTTAATATAAAATGGTTTGCTTCTGTCAAAGATTGCCCTCATGGGGTCCTTACTCACATCAACATCTACCTCTTTTGGATCATAAACATAGATTTTGTCTTCATGAATCTCAGGGGCACGAAGAGAATATTTAGCTATAAGGTATTGGCAAAAATCCTCCTCGCTTACTGTGAGGATATAATTAGAATTAAACTTTTCAACCTCTCTTTTTAGTTCAAGTTTTCTGTGCTCAAAGAAATCACGAAGATTTCCTTTCCCAAAAAATTGCAGATATGGTCTCATTTTATCTCCCATTGCAGATAACTCATTCATATCTTACTATTTCGGATATACTCCCAAATCTGGCCGATTGCTATGTTATTTTTTATTTTACTTATATTTTACTTGAGGCTATCTTAGCATGTATGTTATGTG
>JAGGTC010000171.1 GCA_021163945.1 Deltaproteobacteria bacterium
TTTTAAGCGGTAATTTTTCTTTTAATCTCTTCTACTTCTTGCTCTAAACGAAGGACGCGCTGTTCAAGCTGTGTGTGTTCATCCCGCCTTACAATTACTTCATAAAGCCTATTTAATCTATGGTTTACTTCATCAATCCTTTTCAGTAAATCAGCATGGATAGCATCTATCCTTTTATTTGTCTCATCTATCCTTTTATTTGTCCCATCTATCCGTCTACTCTGGTCTGCCAAGTGGATGTTTACATCATCAAGCCTTCTGTTTACATCATCAAGTCGCTTGTTAATGAAGGAAAGATAGTTTTTTATCTCTTTATTTTCTTCTTTAATCCTCCCCAATTCAGGTAGAATTAGCTCCTTAAAGGTGTTGGTGATAACCTCTTTTAGTTCCACCCTCTTCCTCCTTGGAAAAAAATATACTTAAAAAGAGAAAAAATCAAGCCTTGGTCCTTAGTTCGTAGTCCTTAGTCCGTAGTCCTTAGTCCCTAGTCCCTAGTCCTTAGTCCGTCGTCCTTAGTCCCTAGTCCGTGGTCTCTGGTGCTTAGTCAGTTCTAGTGGATAGCGTTTGAACGTTAATAAAGTTTTAAGTGTTAAGTTTTAAGTGTTAAGTTTATTTTTGATCGTAGGTGGGGAAAAAATTTTCCACTTTTTGGAAAACAATTTCCATTTTTTTCTGGCCTAAGATTTGAATTTCCCTGATAAACGTCTTAATCTATCTTGGCACAGATTTTGTGTGGTCTTAATTGATAAGATTTAGGCACAAGGTGGAGGGTATTAAAATGAAAAAAGGAGCTGTTCTAGTGCTTATTTTAGGTATAGGAATATTTGCAATTAATGTCTTGGCCTATCCTACAAATCAAAGGCCAGTAGTTATAGATGGTAGTACACTACAAGATTATTTTGATGATAGATTTAGTCCAGGCGCAATTGATGTATATAATGACCAATTGCCCTATGCTATATTCACTCCAGGTAGTGATACGGCCTTTGATGTGACTATTATGGTAGAAAACTCAATTAATGATATATTGGGTATTTATCCTTATGGGTATACTGATATTAAATTAGTAGTAGTTCCTGCTGGTGCAGGGGCTAATGAAACAATAAATATTAAATTTACTAAATCAGGAACTCAATGGAATGTTGCTTCTTACCGATTACTTTGGATTGGAGGATTTCCATCTGTTAACATTATAGATTACACTACCTTTCCCACTACCAGTTTTGGATTTTACTTAACAGATTCAACTACTTCTCCTAGCTGGACTTGGTATTCAGAGGATAGCTTAAACAACAATGAGGCCCATGCCCTGTTTTACTCTGGTCTTTCTTCAGCTGGTGATACAGGTGATTTTTATCTGGCCTGGGAAGACTCCCCACTTACCAACAATCGTGATTATGCAGATGTGATTTATCAAGTTTCTGATGATGACCCTGTCCCTGAGCCAGGGACTTTATTTTTGCTTGGCACTGG
>JAGGTC010000015.1 GCA_021163945.1 Deltaproteobacteria bacterium
AAAAAAATTTGTAAACCCAAAAAAAGAAAGGGGGATAATAATATTCTATACAGGGGTAGGGGTAAACAGGAGGCGACTTGTCCTGATAGCCCAAGAGCTTTCTGAGAGATTAGGCATCTTAAAGGATGTCCTCTTAAAACATAAGGCCTATGTCTATCCATATTCCCTTTTAGGCAAAGGACGTACTGAGAGCGCCCTTAGATTTTTGATGAATGGATATACACTGCTCTGTTATCCTGGTGTGTTTTTTCAAGTAAATATGGAACAAAATAGATATCTTATCAAAAAGGCAATGGAATTTTTACAGCCAAGTATTGATGATCAACTACTTGAGCTCTTTTGTGGGATGGGCAATTTTTCTATGCCCCTTTCCAAAAAGGTAAAAAGGCTACTAGGGGTAGAGGGCAATCCCTTGGCTGTAAAGAATGCCCGCTTTAATGCGCAGTTAAACAAATTTAAAAATATACATTTTATAAACAAGGACTGCTTAGATGCCATAGACCACTTACTTTCCCAGAGGGCCAATTTTGACCTCTTGCTAGTAGACCCACCCAGGGGAGGTTGTCTAGATGAATTAAAAAAGGCTGTCTTTTTGACCCCAAAGAGGATTGTCTATATCTCCTGTTCTCCCCCTACCTTGGCCAGAGATATAAAATTTCTTAAGGATTGTGGTTATTTAATAGAGAAGATTCAACCACTAGATATGTTTCCACAGACATACCATATTGAGGCAGTGGCCTTATTGAGAAAGGCTAGATAGATATTATCCTCCCTGCACCGCCATCTACCCATTTTTCTGGATAGAGTGACTTTATCTTTGATTTATATTGGGTACAGTGACAGGCACAGACCAACTCTAGATCACTTAGTAGATCAAACTCACTAAATCCATGCAGTCCCCCAATAATGCCATATACCTTGCCAAATTGTGAGGCTGCCTTAAGGATATTCCCTACACCAGGGTGAGAGCACCCAGCGATTACCACCAATCCCTTATCTGTTTTGACTACCAAGGATTGCTCTATCCCCAAGAGCTCACCGGTAGTAAAGACATTTTCATGAATTTTAAAGGCCTCCTTGACCCTAATTATCTCTTTGGCCTCAAATGACCCATAAAAGGAATTTGGGATATAGAGTTTCACTTCTTTGTTCCTCTTTAAAAAGTCTGAAAGCCCACCGGTGTGGTCCCAGTGATAGTGAGAGATGAAGACCTCATCAATAGATAAGGGGTCAATATTAAGCATCTCCATATTAGAGAGCAATGTATAGCCATCTGCACCTGTATCAAAAAGGATCTTTGGTGCACCCTCTACCTCTACCAAACAAGAGAACCCCCAATTGGCCTTTAGCCCCTTTTTATAAACATCATTATCATAAATCAGTGTAACCTTCATTTTTACCTCCAATTAATTTATTCTTCTAAATTTAAATTCAGTAAATGTCAATACAACCACCCAAAATC
>JAGGTC010000007.1 GCA_021163945.1 Deltaproteobacteria bacterium
TATAATCCTTTTAAGCCCTGTCTTTTGCCAAAGGGCCTTAAATACCAAAACAGGGCCATATAGCTTTGCCCAGTCTGCAAATAGCCCCTTGCTAAGGTTTAGGATGGCCCTCTTTTTTGAGAACTTTGCCAGGCTGTCTATAAGATTATCAATTGTCTTTTGTGTATTTAGGCTATCTAGTCTTCCAAGGTTTGCTAGGGTAATCTGTCTTACCTTATTCCCCTCCCTCCTTGTCTCACAGATAAATAGATACTCCCTTATGCTTCCATCCTTGTTCTTAAATATCTTTGTCCTAACAAACATTGCATCTTACATATCACATTAAAATCTTTTTGTCAAGTATTTTTTTCACATTACGTGGCACTACATCGCCGCCTGAAATTGGCACTTTTGCGCCAATTTTGCCCATTTTTTCTAGGTTCAGACTTGGAAGTCGGCAAAAAAGTGTCAAAGTACAGTATTACGCTTCGCTGTAATTTATTGTTTAACTTGCAACTTGCCGACTTGCAACTCACTTTCATCAACTGTTAGCCTGTATGAAAAATCCTACACATTACTTTTTACCTTTTACTTCTTACCTCTTACCTCTAACGTATAAACGTGTCAACGTTCAAACATAATTTGGCACAGTTCTTGCTTATTAATATAACTGAGGCTCGAAAGGGCAAACCGCCCGAAAGGACGGGACGCAAAGCTAACGGCCTAAGGGAGGAAATCCTATGGTGGCAGGGCTGCCGAAGGCCTCGGAACTTCAATATGAAGTCAAGGTTGTCCTTCCATGAGCCTCAAATTTGAAAATTTAAAGGAGGAAGACTATGAAAAAGGGTGTAACGATTCTTGGACTGCTCTCACTCTTTATCACTCTTTCATTTAGTATTGTATTTGCCTCATCGTATGTCCCAATTGGCAAAGGTTGCACCAATGCCTACTACATTGATAAGGACTGCGATGGCTATGGTGTGGCCTCTCCATTAGGCCCTGATGCCGATGATAATGACCCAGAGGTAAATACGCCACAAACAGTTATTGCCAAATATGGAAATCTCACAAATTTCCTACATCATCTAGGTTACTATCCAAATAGAATCTTCTATATTGCTACAGATGGAAATGATAACACGGGAGAGGTAAACAACATCAATAAACCTTACAAAACTTGGAAAACAGTCAATTCTCTTCTTCAGCCAGGTGATGCCGTGATTTTTAGAGGAGGGGTATATGATTACCTTGGAGATTGGGCAATTGGAGGTTTCAGCGGAACTGCGGATAAACCTGTTATTATTATGGCTTACCCAGGAGAGAAGGTTATAATAGATTCTTCTTATTCAATCTCTATAAGCTATTTAAGTTATGATGTTTTTGATGGATTTATTCTTGATAATACGGTGAGTAATTGGGGAAGTGGCATCCAAGGACATAATTGCAATCATATAACATTTAGAAACAT
>JAGGTC010000135.1 GCA_021163945.1 Deltaproteobacteria bacterium
TGCAAGAAAAAATAGGTGCTGTAAGAAACATTGACCCGATTTGAGGGGATTGCGACAATATACATTACCTATCTCTTTTAATGTTTCTTTTAATTTTGGTAAGAAACATTGACCCGATTTGAGGGGATTGCGACTTTTTACCTTCAAAAAAACACAAGATTAAATCTTGTGTTTTTTTAGGTAAGAAACATTGACCCGATTTGAGGGGATTGCGACACCATACAGCATCATAACTCTTATTTTCTTTAAAACTCACCTTACCGTAAGAAACATTGGCCCGATTTGAGGGGATTGCGACTTTTAGTTCTTTTTCTAATTTCCCAATTGCTTTACTGGTAAGAAACATTGACCCGATTTGAGGGGATTGCGACTTTTTACTTACACTATTACTTTTTTTAAATTCCAAATATGTAAGAAACATTGACCCGATTTGAGGGGATTGCGACTAAACATATCTTAGTCTTTTTTTTGCCTTGGAATACACACAAGTAAGAAACATTGACCCGATTTGAGGGGATTGCGACACTGAGCACATGAAAATATCTATCCCTTGGATTATCGTAAGAAACATTGACCCGATTTGAGGGGATTGCGACGCTTTCTGGCTTTTTGACGGATGTTCAGATATTCTTCCAAGGTGTAAGAAACATTGACCCGATTTGAGGGGATTGCGACATAAGACTTGTTTGGTTTAAATACTATACGCCCAAGAGGTTTTAGTAAGAAACATTGACCCGATTTGAGGGGATTGCGACCATAAGCTTTGCCTTAAATTCCTTTATCTAATAAATATATATATGTAAGAAACATTGACCCGATTTGAGGGGATTGCGACTAAAAAATTTAAAAAAGCTTGAAAAGCTTTAGGGATTTCTTCATGTAAGAAACATTGACCCGATTTGAGGGGATTGCGACCTTATACTTTCACTAGATTTAAATTTTAAAAACTTTTCTATGAGTAAGAAACATTGACCCGATTTGAGGGGATTGCGACTAGATAACCACTCGGAGTAGGTACCTTCACCTCTTTATCCTGAAGGTAAGAAACATTGACCCGATTTGAGGGGATTGCGACCAGCCAACTGCTCCTTGCCTGCTTTTTGCAAAGATGTCAAAGTGGGTAAGAAACATTGACCCGATTTGAGGGGATTGCGACCCGTTTAGTCTAATTTTACATTCAGTTTTTTTGCGATTTTAAAAAGTAAGAAACATTGACCCGATTTGAGGGGATTGCGACCCGGGCATTGTTTGAAGAACTCTACTGCATCCGCGAGTAAGAAACATTGACCCGATTTGAGGGGATTGCGACCATACTCTTCTAGCTCAATTTCATTGTCAAAGCTTTCAAGGTAAGAAACATTGACCCGATTTGAGGGGATTGCGACAGCAGCCCTAAAGGGCTG
>JAGGTC010000218.1 GCA_021163945.1 Deltaproteobacteria bacterium
ACCGAGATCTATAGCTGTTATAGGTGCTTCCTCAAGGCCTGGAAAAATAGGGCATGAATCACTCAGAAGTCTAGTCATGACAGGCTATAACGGAAAGATATACCCAGTAAACCCCCGCGCTGCGGAGATCCTCGGGTTGAAAGCATACCCCACCATATTAGATATCCCTAATGATGTAGATATGGCTGTAATCACCCTCCCCTCCAAAGCGGTACCTGATGCTGTTAGACAGTGCGTAGAGAAAGGTGTTAAGGCGATTGTGATAATATCTGGTGGATTTGGAGAGTCTGGGCCCGAAGGTAAGAGGTTAGAGGGAGAGATCGTCAAGATTGCTAGGGAAGGAGGAGCTAGAATAGTAGGACCAAACTGCATAGGGATTTTCGATGGACATTCGAGGGTAGATACATCGTTTCAGCCTCATGAGAGGATGGGTAGGCCCGGTCCTGGTAAAGCAGCCTTTCTAAGCCAGAGTGGGACTTTTGGAGCTACTTTTCTAGATTGGGCAGCTGAAGATAGTCTCGGCGTCAGCAAGATGGTTAGCTTAGGTAACAGAGCCGACGTAGATGAAGCCGATCTCATAAACTATCTGTCAGGGGATGAGGAAACAGCGGTTATTGGAGTGTATATCGAGAGCTTTACAAGGGGGAGGGAACTTTTCGAATCTATCAGGAAGTGCAGAAAACCGGTAATCATCTACAAGGCAAGTAAGACAGAGAAAGGAGCCACAGCAGCAGTTTCTCATACTGGGAAAATGGTGGCGGGACATGAGCTAGCGGTATCAGCTCTGAGACAGGCTGGCGCTCTAGTTGTGGACTCCTTCTCCGAGGTATATGCTTCCGTTAAGGCGATTGTGAAGCAGCCTGTCCCGTCGGAGGGAGGGCTGGTTATGGTGACTAATGGTGCTGGGCCCTGTGTAATGGCGGCAGATGAACTATCGCTACTCAACGTACCATTAGCCGAGCTCTCGGATCAGACTAGGAGTAAGCTTTCCCAATCGCTTCCGCCATATGCGCTAGTAGGGGAATTTGCGATAGATCTCACGGGAAGTGCGAACTCTGACGATTACCTCAAAGCAATAGATGTCCTAGTAGGATCACCGGAGGTAGGGATGATCGGTGTATTCGTAGTATTTCAAGACTCTCCCCTAGAGGAAGACTTTGCCAAGAGACTTGCTTCAACCGAATTTAATGGTAAACCCGTCTTGGTCTTTGCAGCCGGCGGCCGTTACACGAGGGAAAAACGAGGGTTATTGGAGGCTCAGGGAGTTCCAACATATGACGATGTAAGGGAATTTTCTATTGCCGCGAAGGCCCTTTATTGGGCCTCATATAGGCTTTCCCATGGAAAGTAAGTCTTA
>JAGGTC010000049.1 GCA_021163945.1 Deltaproteobacteria bacterium
CTCTCGCCCCTACTCTCGCTAAATCATTTATAGGAGTTCCATTCGCTTCTCTGTCACAAATTTCAAAGAAGCTTGATATGCCTGAAGGAGAAAAGCCAGATGCTTCCCGTTTCATTTTCACTCTTCTTCTTTGGGTTTTAATGATGGAAACGCACGATAACAGACCTTTAAAATTGGAGGGCCGAGCAATATTAGGAATGGTATTTCCGTGGCAAATGTCCAGATTAACCATATGAACGCTGCATAAAATGGTAGTTGAGATCCGCCGCCCACAGCAGCTGGAAGTACGAAGATTTGGCTATAAAGCCAAACTACAAACCCAATGATTGTGCTTCCGACTCCTAGGCCGATGATACATCCCATTCCGTAATTTCTCCATTTAGTCCATAGAAAACCAAGCGCAACGGTTAGTATGAAAATTCCTATAGATACTGCTGTCCACAAGTTGAGGGCATTAACTGTAGGCTCGATACCGCTAAGCAATTTTGCAAATTCATTTTCATCCAGCAGCCTATTTTGAACTATTTGCGGTATTGAAACATAAGATACAACCAATAGAGAGGAAAAGGCTATTGCTAAACACCCTATGCTAGATATCGTCAAAAGTTTTGTCCAATCTATCTTTCTCCTAGAAATATAGCCAATAAGATAAAATCCAACAAAATTTGCGGTTACACCAGCCGAAAGACTTAGAAGAGGGTCTCCATGAATCAACATATCGCTGATAAATATTCCAATTGCGGCACCAAGTCCACCCACAAGCGGACCGAAAAGCACAGCGAAAACTGCTGGTATGACAACGTTTGGCCAGAACCTCACTATACCTATTCCCGGAGTAGTTATCGGAAGAAATGCCCATATTAAATAGCCAAAAACACTATAGAGTGCAGCACACACAGCAACTAACGCAGCATCTAGAGCCTTCATTATTTCACCCTTTCCCAGAGGAAAAACCAAGAACTCGTTAGATAAGGATTTTCTTTAAATCATTTAAACTAATCAAAAATGTATAAACAGCTAGAAGAAGCGTAAAGTTTAAGGATTAATTTGTTTCATTAAGCAGCAAGGTGTATTTGCTCTTGAGCAGTTCAGAAGTTAAAACTATTGAGGAGAGGAAGGCTGAAGTTCTCATTAAGCTTAGGGGCTATAAGCTTTTAGAGCGTAGGGAAATTAAAGAAGCCGCAGGCTTTATCGTTGAAGACCCAAAGGATAAGCGGAAAATTATGGTTTGGTGCATCCCAGGCGAGAACATAACGATTGGTGTTCAATATATTAATAAGTTGAAGAAAGCCATGAAAGAGGCTGAAATTGAAAGGGGCATAATAA
>JAGGTC010000166.1 GCA_021163945.1 Deltaproteobacteria bacterium
CCAATTAATAAAATTGTTTCGGTCATTTGGTAATTCGGTAATTGGAATTTAATTGAAAATTGAAAATTGGAAATTGAAAATTCTAATAAGATTTGGTCATTCGGTCATTGAATAATTGGAATTTAATTGGAAATTGGAATTTGGAAATCGGAAATTAGAAATTTTGTAGTTACCAAGGATTTTTCCCGTAACGGGAAAGAAAATCTATGTGAATAAAATGGACTTGACAAGCACTTTTAGAGGGACGATAATATAGTAATAATTTAGTGGCTCTGCCAATGGACTATAACGATAGAGACAATTTAATAAGTATTGAGGAGGTTATCTCTCAGGCAAAGAAATTAGGCATTGACCTGGGCAAAGGAAATCCTCGCGAGCGACTTCGTTATTTGACAAAAATTGGATTATTACCTCATGCCAAAAGAAAGTCTTTTAATGGTCAATCTCCTAATGGCGCTTATCCCAAATATGTAATAGCACTTTTAAAAGAAATTGATGAAGAGATTAAAGCAGGGAAAAGTATTCAAGAAATAAAGAGAGAGAGAGAAAGAATTAAAAAAGGATTGGAAGAGAAAGAGGAAGAACAGTTGTTATCCGAATACATCTCTCCACTATCTAAACCTTTATATCCAACTCCTCTTACAATCTCTGAAGGAAATAAAGGGTTTTCAAGTAAAGGGTTTTCAAGTAAAGGGAAAGAAGAAAAGACTGAAACATCTTTAAAGTTATCTACTTTTCTTAGATTAAAATTGTTTAAACTGACAATTGTAGTTTTTTTAATAGCAGGGATGGTCGGTCTCCTTACAAGTGAGAAAATTAATTTCAAAGAATTGACTGCAGGATTGGCTTCTTACTTTTTAGCCTCTATCACCTCTTCCTCTTCTTCAAAAGAAGTTCCTTCCGGTCCCCCTGCCTTTACCTTTTCTACCGACCCCTATCTGACTATTAATGCCGAAACAGATATTAACGGCCCCTTAAATGTAAAAGATACAATAACCGCTCCTGCCTTGGGTTTGGAAAAAGGCGGGTTTAAAGGAATGTTGACAGCAACAACTCTTACTGCCGATAGAACCTACATCTTTCCCGATGCTTCCGGGACGGTTTGTTTGACCAGCGGCAATTGTGTTGGCATTGGAGGCGAGGTTACTTCTCCCGGCGGTGTTCCAAATAGATTAACTAAATTTCTTTCTTCCCGAAGAATCGGGGTTTCTTCAATTGAGGACTTCTACACAGGAGGACCGGCAATAACCGTTGATTCTACCGGCAAGATTGGGATTGGAGTTTCAAACCCCGAAACAAAATTGGAGGTGGCTGG
>JAGGTC010000022.1 GCA_021163945.1 Deltaproteobacteria bacterium
GCTATCGAGTGGCCACCCGTCAGCTGATACCACCACACGCAACGTAACGTCACCTGTGGGTATTTGATCCGGTAAGCTCACCTCCATATCGTTGGGTATACCTAACCATACCGGCATCTCGGGATCACCTAACAGGTTAATCTGGTATTGGTGCCATCGCCATACGTTTGCATCACGTGCGTATGGTATGAAGTGTATCTTGGCTTCAGCCAATGCCAACCCAAGATGCTTGTAACCACCATGTTTGAATAGCACCACAAAGAACTCACGATCGTATACATCAGAATACCCATAGCCGGGGTTGCCGGGTGAACCCCACCCGTAGCGGTTGTTACCTATGAAAGCGACACCACCACCCTGTGGGCTATGTATGAAGTGTTCCGCAATACAGTCGTAATCGAAAGCTGCCGGCCAACACCCTATGGAGTACCATATACCGTAACGGGGTGCATTGATGAGGATATCCATCTCGTAGTTGGAGATATATCCGGTGCCTACACCCATCACATACCACCACGCATGACCGTCGTGGTTTATCAGATTCTTACCTTCGTTGACCTCTTCCATAACAGCATCTGGATCTTCGTTACCAAGTGATTCGTATAGCTTGGTTATCTCCCATCCAGCAGGTGGGAATGCTGCTTCTTCGATCATATCTTTACCTATACCAGCATCCGTGTAAGGATCCGGCCACAATATCTCACCCAGAAACAGTGCACGATTCTCATAATCCCCCGGTGGATTACGTTCATAAGTTAAGAGCTTATCCACCCATATAGCGGCTTCAGTACCATCATTTACTGAGGCTCTACCTACTATCACATCGGGATATAGGTCAACATTGTCGGTTACTTCACCGTAAACACCATCACCATCTGCATCCCATGTACCATCGAGATCTGAGTAGTATAGGTCTGCACAGATACTATCTTCGTTAGGTTCGAAACCGGCTTCACAACACATAGCGAACGCTATACGTTTGGGTATGATGTTGGTGTCACCACCCAGCAGCACAAACACGACGTTTGAATCCTCGTACATATCACGAATGTAGTTACGAATTTTAGCTGCACAGTCTATACCTTCGTAATGACTATATATCCACTGTATGTTCTGAGTGATAACGTGTAACCCTTTCTGGCGCTTCCATTCAACAAGTGGTGTAAACTCGTCAATCATCGATGACGAAGTGATCACCAGATACGCAGGTGAGCTTGATTTAGGCACAGGTAAATCGCTGGGATTTGCGACAATACCACTGGCAAGCTCATACCC
>JAGGTC010000063.1 GCA_021163945.1 Deltaproteobacteria bacterium
AGATTAAAGAACTCATTAAAAAAAGAAAAAAAATTAAGAATATATTAGACAGAGCAAAGGGCTGTTTAAAAACTGAGGAAAACTGGCAAAAACTTGAGGAAGAGATGTATGAGCAAAATTAAAAATGAACTTAAACAACTAGCAGAAAAATACGGCCTCCAAATCATTTATGCCTTTGGCAGTAGGGCAAAGGAGGCACTTGATCTAGTGGAAGGAAAGATTGAAAGGCTCTCAAAAGGTATCTCTGACCTTGATATAGGCATAAAGCCAGAAAGAAGGCTTAATGTAGAAGAAAAGGTTGAAATTGCCTTGGCCCTTGAGGAAATTTTTGATGTATCAAGGGTTGATTTAGTGGTCATCCCTGAGGTACGGGTCTTTTTGGCCCTTGAGATAGTTAAAGGTGAATTACTTTATGCCAAAGATGCAGTTTATGAGGCAGAATATCAACTATACATCATGCGTCGGGCTGCTGAGCTTATTCCCTATGAGCGCATGAGGCAAAAGATGATTTTGGGGTTTTAGATGACACCTAGCAAAATTAATAAAGAGGTAGTTACACAAAGAGTCTCTTGGATTTTACAGATGATAGAGGCTATAAGGGAGTTACCACTTCAAAATCAAACCGAATTTTTAAAAGATAGGCGAAATGTGGCATCGGCTGAATCCTATTTGAGACGTGCACTAGAGGCATTGCTTGACCTTGGCAGACACATCTTGGCAAAGGGTTTTGGCTATCCTGCTACAGAATATAAGGATGTAGCAAGGGGACTTTTAGAAAAAACTGTCCTACCACAAGAAGAGGCTGCATTACTTAACAAAATGGCTGGCTATCGAAATCGCATGGTCCACTTTTACCATGAAATTACACCAGAAGAATTATATGAAATCTGCCGTTACCACTTGGATGAAATAAAACAGGTATTAGATAAGTTAATAGAGTGGCTGAAGGAAAATAGGGAGAAGATGGATGAAGGGATTTAAAAACATATTACGCAATAAAAGGACAAAAATTAGGAGGATTTATGATGGTTAAGTATATTCTTGATGAGAAAGGAAAAGTGAAGGAAGTTATTATCCCTCTAGATGTATGGGAAAGAGTAAAGGATATTTATCAAAAAACTCCTATCAAATATATGGATAAAAACAAGCTTAAAGAATTTTCAGGAAAAATCTCTTTACCCTCTGATCCTGCTAATTATCAAAAAAGGATGAGAGATGAATGGGAATAGTATCTTATTAGATACCAATACTGTTCTATAT
>JAGGTC010000034.1 GCA_021163945.1 Deltaproteobacteria bacterium
CACACCTGTATTGAAGGAATCCATGAAGAGAACGAAATTTTACTACGTTGACATCAAGGATTGCGAAGGAGAGGTCGCACTGTTTTTGAAAAAGTTGAATGAACTGTACCCAGAGGGTATGCCAGGAGTTCCAGATGAAGGATTCTATGCAAGATGAAGACGATCGTTGGTTTGCTTTTGTTTGTACTTTCCTGGGAAATCTTATCGCTTTTGCTTGGTTCGAGCTTCATTCTTCCAACACCCGTTGAAACTTTCAAAGCGTTGATTCACGAGTTAGCGAAAATCGAAACCTTCCACGCGTTTCTCAGTACCGCGTGGAAGGGTTTTCTCGTTTTAGGGCTCGTTGTTCTCTTGGGAACACTCATAGGCCTTGTAATGGGAATAAACACTACGATCTACGAAATATTGAGGCCTGTTGTGACGATCGTCCAGGCCGTTCCTGTCATATCGTGGCTTGCCCTCGTCATGTTCCTGTGGGGAATAGGGTGGAAAGGGCCAGTTCTCATAAGTTTTCTATCGCTCCTTCCCGTTTCCATCTTCACAACAGCTGCTGGTGTGAGAAGTATCGATAAGGATCTTTTGGAGATGGTGAAAGTGTACAAAGTTCCAAAAAGAAAGGTCTTCAAAGATATCTACCTTGGTTCAATCGTTCCGTTCGTTGTGGCCACCATCGATATATCCATTGGAAACGTCTGGAAGGTGATACTGGTATCAGAATTTCTATGTGGTGACAAAGGGCTGGGAGTTCTAATATCATGGGCAAGACAGTACGTCGACGTTCCGAGAGTCTACGCGCTGACCATAATAGCGGTCGCTTTTGGCATCATCTCAGAAAGACTCACAAAACGTTTCGTGAGGAGGCTAACCAGGAAATGGGGGATGTCCTAGAGGTAAGGGATCTTGTCAAAAGATACGGAAAACTCTTGGTCCTTGATAGATGGAGCTTGAAAGTTTCAAAAGGTGAAAGAATTGTCCTCCTTGGGCCGTCTGGTTGTGGAAAGACAACCTTTCTGAAAATAATCGCTGGTTTGGAAGGGTACGACGAAGGAGAGCTCTATATGGACTTTAAAAGCTTAGGTTTTGTCTTCCAAGAGCCAAGATTGATACCATGGAGAACAGTTAAAAAGAATCTCTCGTTTGTTTCAGACAATGAGGGCAAAATAAAAGAAATCTTGAAAATGGTAAGGTTAGAAGGCTTTGAAAATCATCTTCCATCTCAACTCAGTGGTGGAATGAGGCAAAGGGTGA
>JAGGTC010000006.1 GCA_021163945.1 Deltaproteobacteria bacterium
AAAAAAGAAGGCTGGACAGCGTAGCATAAAGGAAATAGAAGAGTATGCAAAGCAGAGAGCAGTTTTGGATAGGAAGATAAAGGCTTTAAGAAAAGAGTTAGGTTATAAAAAATAGGGGGGTATAAAAGCTGGCTCTGTGCTTTTTGGGGGTATGTCTCACAACCAGCGACTGGGATGCCCCCCTTAACATCCCAGAAAGAAAAGAAAACCCCCCCGTTAGGCTTGCGGTTTACCAAGCCAAAGGACAAGGAGTAAGCGGTGGGGAAGCACGGTGGGGCTACTGAAAAGAAGAGGGCATAGCTCCCCCATCCATCCTTGTAGGGGGAGCTATGCCAAGTTGAAAAGCTAAAAATGAAAAACACAAACCGCTATAATAATTATATTACATCTGGAGAGTATGTCAACCCTCTTCGTCAGGAATGGGTAAATTATCTTAATACTTTTAACTGGGACTGGTTTGCTACTTTAACCTTTAAGAACCAGCCAAGAACATATACCGCTAAAAATGAGGCTAAGCGTTGGTTGAATACTATACAGCGCCAAGAAAAAAGAAGGATAGGATATTATATGTGTATGGAGTTTACCAAGCAAGGAATACCCCATTTACATCTTTTAATGGGAAATTTGGAAGGGGTTAGAAGGGATAAATACTGGAAGCTCTGGTTTGAAAAAAATGGTAGAGCGAGGATCTTACCTTTTGAGAAAAATAAGGGTGTTGGCTATTATCTTACAAAATATATTGTTAAGGATGAATATGTGAACTTCGGAATTTGGGAAGTTGGAAACTTGGAGTTGTTAAGACAGCAATCTTTACCGGTGGGGACTTGACAATTTTTGAAAGTAATATATAATGTTACAAAGGTGATAACTATGCCTGCAAAAGTAAGTAAAGGAAAGGTTGCAAGAATAAGCTGGAATAGTTACAAAGCTATATATGATTATGCTCTTGAACACAATATTAGCTTTTTGGAAGCATCAGAACGCTTATTTGAAAAAGTAGCAGAGAGCATATTTGAAGAAGCGGAAAGAAAGAGAAAAGAAGCGGAGAAAACAGAATTTGTAACTAAAGAGAAACCAAAATCCTTGAGCGAAGAAGAAGCAGAAAGGAAAAGGAAGAGGGCAAAGCTGAGAGATTTATACCAGCAGAGGAAGAAATTGGAAGAAGAACAAAAAAAGAAGGCTGGACAGCGTAGCATAAAGGAAATAGAAGAGTATGCAAAGCAG
>JAGGTC010000001.1 GCA_021163945.1 Deltaproteobacteria bacterium
ATATAATTTCCTACTTGTAATTAGAGATATCCACAATGGCATAATTTTTTGATTTTAGTAACACTTAGATTGTTCCATGTTTTGCTTAAATTATCTATCAGAGATTCAATGGATGAGAATATTCTATTGTGAGTAACTTCTCTTCTTAACCATTTCCATAAACGTTCTACAGGATTTAATTCGGGAGAATATGGAGGCATATAAATTAGTTCAATTTGAGAAGGAACTTTTAACTTCTTCGAACAATGCCATCCTGCTCGATCCATAATAAGAACTATCTTCTTGTTTTCTATATGCTTCTGGAAATGTGTAAGAAATATATTCATCATTTGTGTATTTACTTCAGGTAATATTAAACTAAATGAATCACCAGTGGATGGTGCAACAGCACTATACACATAACACCACTGATATCTCTGTTGATATTCAACTATACACTCCTTACCTCGTAATGCCCACAAGCGTGTGAACGTAGGCTGTAGTCCAAACCGTGCTTCATCAAAAAAATATATAACCCTGCCATCATCTACTAATGCTTTCGTTTTTTTTAAAGTCTTCTTGAATCCGAGGGTCTGCTTTCCTATGTCTGGGCCGAGGTCGTCTTAACGAGAATCCCATCCTTCGAATCATCTTCCATACAGGTGTATGACTTAAAGAAACACCAAATACTTCCTTGATAGATTCCTTTAACTTTCCAATAGTCCACACAATAGGCTCTCCTTCAGGAGAAACAGCCCCCTTTAACCATCCAAAAACAATTTCTCTTTGCTCTTTTGTAAGTTTTGATGGATAGTGACCTCTGGGTTTATTCTTTAAACCTTCTACTCCCCCTTTGCTGTATCGTAAAATCCAATTGTAAATTGTTGCAGGAGAAGTCCCTATAATAGAGGCAACAGTACCCACAGGATGCCTGTATGCGCTAATAATTGCTTGTAACCTTACCCCAATAATCCCTCCTTTTAACTTTTTAAGGTCTCTATCTGCCATTTTAATAAGTTCTTTTGTTAAGACAGTTTTTGGTCTTGCCATGGTATCCTCCTTTCTCTTTTTCAAAAAGGATACCACAAAATTTATATAATTTCAAGTATTAAATTATATTAAGGGAAAACATAACTTATATATCTTCCAGGACTAAATATTTCTTCAAAAGGTCTACTATTTTAAAGAGAAAGGAAAGAGGTGAAAAGCATAATTGGGCAGGCGTTATAT
>JAGGTC010000054.1 GCA_021163945.1 Deltaproteobacteria bacterium
CTAACATAGTCTTATCGCTACGTTAGGGCATCGTAGTGGAGACGGTGGGAATCGAACCCACGTCCGGAGAAGCAGCGATAAGGACATCTACATACTTAGTTTGTTGATTATTCTCGCCCCTCAGAACTCAACAAACAAAGCTCTTTCGGGGCCAGTCCAGTGACTCTTTCTGTGATAAGCCTGGACAACTCATCACAGGCACTCGCATTACCGACGCATCCAGGAACCTATGCGAGCCTCGGTTCCCAATGCGGGCTGCTTACAAATTAAGCAGCCAGTGCGTAGTTGTAGTCTGCACTTATATTTAGCTCTGATAGTTTTACGGGGCTACCAGAACCCCCGGTATGCAGTCCTTATCTCCGTTCTTCTCCGTCGAACCCAGATCGTCCCCTCAGGATTTAATATCAATGAACTATTACTAATGTAATATTTTTCATCTCGTATCGCAAGAGAATTTTATTTCAAATTACTAAAAATTATATTTCAAATAAGCACCCTTACCACTACTGGTAGTCAATATTCCCCCAAATTCAACGGCTTGGTAACGAATGCTGAATAGCCCACCAACATCGGCATTATCATTAGCCCAGGCACATGGACCAAAGCCAAATTCAAGCGGTAGCATCAATCTTCTTAACCACCCGCCTGCCGCGGCTTTTTCTACCTCTGGCCGCGCATATTCCAGAAACAACCTTTTATCCACTTCAGTGAAGGTGTAAACCCCTTCTGGCTCATCATCGTATACCTTCCAATTCATCGCCAGCTCTCGCTGCTTATTCACAAACAATGTTGCCTTCAATCGAAATGGGTCGCGACTAATAGTCAGCTCGTAAGGATAAGGTTCCACAACTTTAAACCATCCTTTGACCCTGATATGGTTTTTCTTTTCATCAATCAGTTTTTTGGTGGTATCTTTTTGTGCCTCCAGAGCCAGGCCAGCAATGATTGTATCTTTATGGCGAATAGTAACGGCCGCTTCCAACAATTTTTGCTTTAACTCTGCAATTTGGCTGTCCTTCTTTTTTACAACCAACGACTGTTTTTCATTCAATTCTCGAACTCGAACCAATTGAGTGTATGAGCTATCCCGTTCAATTTTGAGTTGTGAGCTCTTTGCTTTTTCATTCTGCAAATCAATTAACAATTGATCTCTCGTTTTGTCCAGTTGATGCAACTTAAAAT
>JAGGTC010000185.1 GCA_021163945.1 Deltaproteobacteria bacterium
TCCCTGCGCCTTCTTATTCATGGTGATTGCTATGACTGTAAAAATCAAACACCACTTCCACCTCGGCATTCTCCCACTCGCTTATTCCATCCTCTCCTCGTTAAAGTTCCCCCAAATCGTTGAACGCTATGCGCCTAGCGGCCCAAAACAAATCGTGTCCAACGGCCTGACACTCACTTCTGTTGTGCTCAACAGACTTACCGCTGCAGACCCACTATATAAGGTGGATTCGTGGGCATTTCACTCGGGGCTGCATCTCCTCGTCCCCATAGACCCGACAAAACTTAACGATGACCGTATCGGCCGCACGTTCGATGCTGTTTCTGAGCACCTCGCTCCTATCTTCTTGGACTTCTCCAGAAATGTCATCTCACAATATAATGTAAAGCTCTCTGAGGTTCATACCGATGGGACATCTTTGTATTTCGAAGGTGTATACGAAGATGACGAAGAGTTCATTACGAGGGGTTACAGTCACGATGGACATCAAGGGAAGATACAAGTTCATCCTCTACTCGTCACTACTGCAGATGGGGGACTGCCGCTGTACTACTCCTTGCATCCGGGGAACGCATTGGATAAGAAAATTCTCTTACCGGCACTCGGTGCGTTCATAGAGCAATATAAGAACATAGTTGAGCAGGACAAAACTATAATAATTGGAGATCGCGGCACCATCAGTAAGAAGAACGCTATTAAGATGAACAAGCGTGGATTGAAGTTCCTCGGTGCTGTAAAGCTTGATGGCAAGTTAAAAAAGGCGCTGTATTCAATTCCGGAGGACGCTTTCCGCGAGAGTACATACAGGCCTGCGTCGAAGAGGGGCGGGCTATTTTACGTTGCCGAGATTCCTGTGGAGCTCAGCGTTGGGAAAGAGAGCGTGAGGGTGCGAGGAATAGCTGTGATAAGTGAGAATAAGAGAAAAAACGACATAGCGGCAATCAATCGTGTTGTAGCCACAGTCCAAGAAGGTCTTATGAGTATAAAGGCGAAATTGGGTCGGAGGCACTACCGAGAAGTGAAGGAGGTGAAGGCCCAGATTCGCAAGCTATTCAGCCGGCGATACAAAAAATACAGAAGCCTCTTTGATATCACCATAGTGGAGGAGGAGGGCAGGGTAGTGGACCTACGATGGTCTATTCGTAAGGATGAAGAGTCGCGACTTCGTAAGGCAGCTGGTA
>JAGGTC010000228.1 GCA_021163945.1 Deltaproteobacteria bacterium
GCGTTGTCCCATATGCTGGCAAGTACTCTATGTCGCTTTCCTGATATATTGGCATTCCCGTACTTCTCTCCACAAGGCTAACTGAGACTATAACGTTTGTTCCTTCTGAACCCATGTTCGCTAAGTATACTGGCATCTCAAAGGCGAATATGTAACTACTTCCACTATAAGCTATGTTCAACCAGATCATATTAAGGGTAATGTCATATTCTCTTGGGAAGAACCAAGTGATAATTCTAGATAAGAAGTCCTTGCGCTCTGGATAGTTAAGAATGGCACCAATTGGAGTGCCGACGATCATCACTCTAGACTCTATGAACCCTGAGGGAGTGGATATCCTAGTAATGTTTCCAACGACAACGTACCAGTTATCTTGTGATACGCTTTCAACCTTGGCATATCCTGTTCCATAGAGGACTGGGAACGTATCCACCACAGGATAATGACCTCCCTCAGGGCCAGAAGGGACCATAGGGGTGTTCCTATCATCAAAGAACCAGTAATGTCCAAAGAATGGATTACTATGTCCCGTATCAGATCCTATGATCTTCTTTGCCTCTAATTTACTTGTGCCTCCACGGATGTCTGTTGTTGACTGTGGGGAAAGAGCAGAGTCTAAGTCAAGCCCAAGGTAGTTTTCAAAGAATATCCAGAGCGATGACCCTTGTTTGATGTACTCGCTAGAGAATACGTCATCCCAAGCTCCCCCTATAAGCAGCACGTAACCTCCAGTCTCAATATATTCGTTTATGCCACTAAAGAATTTTTCCATGTTGTCCCTAGCGGTATCTGTGTTCGATCCAAAGGCACATGTTAGGAACCCCTGAATATTTGCAAGGGTAAGACCATTCTCGTCAGACACTCCTGTGCTTATTATGACAAGCTGATAATTTCTAAGGATGCTGTAGACGTCATCTGGGTCAGCGCTCTCTATCCAAGAGCTAAAGCATCCATTAAGGATATTTACTTTGCTTCCATCGTTTTTGTATAGAATGCCATTCTCAGCGTCAAGGAGATCCACGGAGTATCCAAGATCCCTAAATATAAATGCTATTATTGACGCATCATCTAGAAGCGTTGTGGAATCTATGGCGTCAGTCCACCAGTTTTTACTTTTAACTAAATCCCAGAAAATATCCTCCTTATATG
>JAGGTC010000055.1 GCA_021163945.1 Deltaproteobacteria bacterium
TAAAAGAGATAGTAAGGGATCTGGCAAAGAGTCAAAAGGAGCTGGCAGAGGCACAAAAGAGGACAGAGGCAAGGGTAGAGGAGCTAGCAGAGGCACAAAAGAGGACAGAGGAGGAGATAAAGAGATTGGCCAGGGGGCTTGCAAGCACTAGGGCCGAACTTGGTGGCCTTGCAAGGAGTGTAAGCTATTCCTTAGAGAATGAGGCCTACAGGGCCCTTCCCTCCTACCTAAAGAGGCACTATGGGATTGAGGTAGTGGAGAGGTTTATAAGAACCGAGATAGATGGTGAAGAGATAGATATATTTGCCAAGGCAAAAATGGATGGAAGGGATGTCTTAATAGTAGGTGAGACTGAGCTTAAGCTTAGCAGTGTGGGCAAACTAAAAAGGCTTGATAAAAAGGTCTTGGTTGTAAAAGAGAAGTTTGCAAAAAAAGAGATAGTAAAGCTCTTTGTAACACACTATGCAAGACCTCAGATAAAGAAAAAGGCAGAAGAGAGGGGGATAATCATAGTTCAAAGCTTTGAGTGGTAATTTAGCAATTCAAAATTAAGAATTCAAAATGCAAAAATGCTTTATATCTAAATTTTTAATTTCTCATTTTGGATTTTAAGTCTATAGGCCTTTTCTATAACCCTTTTCAAATTATGGGAAAGTTATATCTTTGCAGCAAAATTTATCCTGACCTCTGCCATAGTGGCCCTGGCCCTGGCACTTTTGATTTACTACTTTACTATTAAGGTAAGAGAGGGGAATCAAAGGCACTTGAGGGATTAGTCTTGTTATGTTAAACTGGGTTTATGTTAAATGTTGAAAATGTAAAGGGAAGGCTAAAGAGGGTATTTAGTGAGGAGCAGGCAAGTGTATTGGCAGAGATAATAGTCAAGGCCAGGGATGAGCTTGTTAAGGTAAGTGATTTTAATGAACTAAAAGAGATAGTAAGGGATCTGGCAAAGAGTCAAAAGGAGCTGGCAGAGGCACAGAAGAGGACAGAGGCAAGGGTAGAGGAGCTTGCAGAGGCACAGGGAAGGACAGAACAAAGGCTAAATTCCCTAGCCCAAAGGGTAGAGGAGCTTGCAGAGGCACAGAAGAGGACAGAGGAGGAGATAAAGAGATTGGCCAGGGGGCTTGCAAGCACTAGGG
>JAGGTC010000096.1 GCA_021163945.1 Deltaproteobacteria bacterium
CTCTTTTACTTTTCGATGAATTAAACCAATATCTCTTCTAATCAATTCCTTCAAGGCCCTTTCAATTAATGTTTTGATACTCTTCTTATCCATTCACACACACCTCTACCGTACTCATATATAATCCGTTCATATCTGAACAGTTCAGGTATACCACCAAATTTGGGAGATATACGAACTGTTTGCCTATGCCTCCTATAGATGGCTGCCGCATTATCTTGGCCATATTTTACCCCTGCTAAAGGGCTATACTACCATAGATATCGCCTGGTTTCAACTTTACAAAAAACAAACTGGTCATTGAAAAATCACTCATTTTTATTTAACTTTAGTACATGCTGGCCTCACTAAAGATAAAAGACATAGCCATAATAGATGAGCTAGATATAAAATTTTGCCCTCACCTAAACAAATCACAGGTGAGACTGGGGCAGGTAAGTCAATTATCATAAATCCGGTAAAGCTTCTTTCAGGAGAGAGGGCACTAAGGGATATGATAAGGTATGGGGCTGAAGGGGATATGTCTATGCAGAGTTTCTTGAGCAAAATATTCTCTCCAAACCCGGTGAGCCACTTAGACCACTTTCAATGACTGCATCAGGTGGTGAGCTCTGCAGTAATCAGATTGCAGCCTTTGCAGACAGGCACTTTTTTGTTAAAAAGGAGATAAAAGGACAGTTACAAGGGTAAAGATGCTAGAGGGAGAAAAGCCTCCAAACCAATTAGAGGAAGAGCAGAGAGGCGAAAAACGGGCAGAATATGGGGAATATCTTATAAGACGTCTTGCAAAAGATTTAACCAAACAGTTTGGAAAAGGTTTTACCGAAAGAAATCTTTGGTGGATGAAACAATTTTATATTACCTACCCAAAACTGTACGCGTTGCGTCCAGAATTTGAAAAAGATGAAAAACTCTACGCACTGCGTACACAATTGAGCTGGACACATTTTAGAATTTTGATGAACGTCAATTTCCTTATCCGCCGCATTTCCTTTGTCACGCCTGAAAATGAACGCAAAAGTCTGCTGAAGAAATTTAAAAAATGTATTATGATTTTTTAAAAGAAGGTAATTAATGAAAAAAGTTAATTTTACCAATCATGCTCGTCTTAAAATAGATTTGCTTAAAAAGCATGGGGTAGA
>JAGGTC010000010.1 GCA_021163945.1 Deltaproteobacteria bacterium
ATATTGGAATAGGCCAGCTAAAAGTGAGACCTTTTTATAATTTTTCCCCTTTCCAATGCCCAAAAGAAATGAAAAATGCCTTGATTCTAATTCCCTTGTCTTCATATGTCTATAGGTACCCCACAATAGACTTGTATACTCACTGTCTAAATCCCTCTTGTGATAATAGATGCGAAGAAGTGGGGCAATGTTCCTCTCAAATCCTTCATGTTCTATAGGCAATATAGCTGGAAAATATGATTTTACTTGCCCTTCCTTTGACTTATAATAAAAGAGAGGCCAAAACTTAAAAAATTTTAAGGTAGGCCTGCCCTCTTTATCATATCTCCTCTCATAGCGATTAAAGAAAAAAAAGTAGTCAGTAACTATCTTCTCACCCGTAGTTGTATCCAGCTCGTGCTTGTATATAGGATATGGTGCATAAAAGCTCTTTATCCCCTTTTTCCTTTTATAACTAAAAAGAGGCAAAACTTTTACCTCTTTGCGATGGTCCCCACTGGCAAAGCCAAAGAATGGCCATGGAAGGTCAAAGCGCTTGTAATTACCGCATCTATAGTAATAAAAGAATGGCCAGAGGATTGTAAGGGAGCGGCTAAAGGGGGTCCTTTGAGAGATATAAAAGGGAAAGATAGAAAAATAGTACTTTGGTGATGTATCTAAATCAGTCCTTTGATAAACAATAATTGGCCAAAGGTAATATCTTTTATGAAATTCTCCTTCTTTATCGTCCCTTCCATAAAACGGAAAAAACTTTATGGCCTTTCTTCCACCCCCCCTATGGCAGGTAAATAGGAGGAGAAAAAGACGATGTGTCCTAATCTCCCCATCCCTTGAAAATGTATATATAGGCCAGAGAAAAAAGCTAATCTCATCCCTTCCAAATCTGTCTTTAAATTTTCCATAAAATGGAAAAACGCCTCCAAATCTCTCATTATTCCTTGTCTTTCCCCAAAAGAATGGGAATATCTCTGTATAATCCTTTTCTTTATTAACTAATAATAAAAGAGAAAATTTTGTCTCCTCATCCCTTTCATACCTCAGAAGTGGGTAGAGGAAGTGCCATGAAACCCTCTCAGGTGTCTTTTGATAGGACATAATTGGCCTTATAGATAGCTCAATTTTTTTTGG
>JAGGTC010000083.1 GCA_021163945.1 Deltaproteobacteria bacterium
TGCTCATGTAACTTCACGACTTTGAAGTTTCGCACGAAGTCTTTAACTATGATAATCATTTTTCCATGTGGCTTCAGGACTTTGAAACATTCGTTGTAAATACGAAACATCTCAGATAAATATGTAGGTTGTTTTCTTTGTCTCCAGTATTCTTTTTTTGCCTCACTTCTGCTTCTTGAAACATCAAGTTTATACTCAAATAAGGGTAAAACATAAGGAGATATTAGTTTCTTAAACCTTCTGGAGGCGTTGCTAGGGAAGTGCAGTTCAAGAAAACCATCAGAACGGGTATATATTTTTGCATTGATGCCCCATTTTTCTTTAAACCATTGCACCAAGAGTTCATGTTCACCTCTTGAAAAGTTTGATGTTGATAATGCAAGATTTCCTTTCCAACCTTTTTTCTTATTGGCTCCATAGAGAAATCCATCGTCCATAAACCATACTGCAAGTCCAAGCTCGGAAATTTTGTTTAGAATCTTTCTGTTTAGAGTTTTTCTCCCTCCAGAATAAAAAATATTGTACAACTCTGTGAAGATTGGATGACTGATAGAATTAATTTGATACCTACATCCATGTTCATCATGTCTTACATATAGTTCCGCCCTAAAGAACTCTTGTAACATAAAAATTTTCCACTTCAAGTATTCAAGTTGCTTATTTGAGTGACACAACCTTAATATGTGATATTTAGAGCCTTTACCAAGAAGGCTAATGTTAGCGTCTCCAAGGAGAGTTCCCAAAAGGATTTGTTGCTGTTCTTCTTCTAAATCACAAAAATTACCATCAAAATACCTTTGCCATTGTTCAAGAACTGGAATTCCATAACGATAAATATTATTCCTTACACATGTCCTTGAAACGCCTAACTCATCTGCTATCTCTTGCATTGTTTTTTTCTCTATTAGATATTTTTGCTTTAACCATGCTTCGTCAATAGTAAACTTACCCCTACCATAACCTTCAATACTTTTTGTCCCCTCTCTGACTAAAATTTGATTTCTATAAGGCAAATTGGAGATATTATCCTCTCTATCGCTCAGAGGTCTGTCGTGCCTCAGATGAAGCCTCTCATCTCTGCCATACTGACCATCGTATCCTTTCTGTGCAATCCCCCCTCCTTTTTGCGCCTGCC
>JAGGTC010000047.1 GCA_021163945.1 Deltaproteobacteria bacterium
TCCTGTAAAAAAGAAAGAACCTCCTGATAAAATGGGAAGAATTATTAACCTTTAAAGAAAGGAGGCTCTCATGAAAAAGATACCACCCTCAGAGAAGATACGCAAGAGGATATGGGAGATAAAGGAGAGGGCAAAGGGGAGAAGGGAAATAGAATGGGAGGAAAGGAAGAAGGTGCTGGATGAGTTGATAAAAGAAGGAGCGAGATTGATAATGCAGGAGATGTTAGAAGAAGAGGTGGAAGAGTTTCTTGAGAGGGGGTACTATGAGAGGAAAGGAAATGGGAAAGGGTATCGGAATGGATACGAGTCATTGAAAATAAAGACACCCTTAGGAAAGATAGAAGTAGCCACACCTCAGGTAAGGGATACAGAAGAGAAGTTTGAGTCTAAGGTAAGGAAATTTTTAAAGGAGAACTCAGATGTTCTGGAAGGGTTAGCAGTAGAGATGTATGCGCGAGGGATGAGCACAAGGGATATAGAGGAAGCCTTAGAGGAGATAACTGAAGACAGGGTTCTATCTCGGAGCACTGTATCCAGGATAAGTGAGAGGTTATGGGAAGAATTTAAAGAATTCCAGGAGGAAGACTTAAGCAAATACGAGATAGTGTATCTTTTTCTGGATGCGGTGTATGAATCCTTAAGGAAGAGATTCCGGATAAAGGAAGGGGTTTTGGTGGCCTGGGGTATAGACATAGAAGGGAGGAAAATCCTTCTGGGGATATGGTTGGGGAATAAAGAAAGTTACCAGGACTGGTTAGAAGCGTTAAGGGATCTAATAAAAAGAGGGATGAATGTGCCAGTGGCAGTCACCTCAGATGGAGCTCCAGGGTTGATAAAAGCTATAGAAGCAGTGTTTCCGAAGAGCTTGAGGATAAGATGCTGGAGACACAAGCTGGAGAATCTTTCCCACAAAGTTCCTGAAGAAGTATGGCCTCAGATACGGGAAGAGATAAAAAGTATAAGAGATGCGGTATTTTATGAAGAAGGAGAAAGGAGACTGAAAGAGATAGCAGAAAAATACAAAGATATCTATCCATCCTTAGTAAAATCTCTCTTAGAGGACCATGTTGCTTTACTAAATGTTC
>JAGGTC010000117.1 GCA_021163945.1 Deltaproteobacteria bacterium
TTTGTAGATATATCACTTACAAAAGAATGAAATTGAAAATAGAAAATTCCTACCAAATCCTTTCACCCGACTCGCCATACGGCGGGCGGGTAAGCTAGGTCGTTATCTTCATTGTGGGAGAGAGAAAGACGATATTTAGAAAATGGAGAATAAAGAATTTATTGAAAAGGAGAAAGTAGGATAGTGGTAGAGAAATATGGAGTGAAAGAAGTATCTTTTCAATAACCTAAGGCCTATAAATCATATCCTTCACATACCCCCATATAAGGCTTCCCTCCTCTGCAAGGTGCCACTTTTTGTCAAAGAAAAATACTCTCTTTTTTGCTAGCTTAAGGCCATAAATCCTATGGCATGGCCACCTTTTATCTGTGCACCTGATGTGCACCTTTAGAGGAATTAGAGGTGGGATGTGAAATAGCCTATCTCCATCAAATATGGCCATCCCATAATTTCCCTCTGTGCCAACAATAAGCCATCTGCCTCTTTTTATCTCACCTGTCTTCATCCTTATAGTCCCCTCCAGGTAGCAGAGCAGATCCCCTTTTTCCATATAATTCCTTAGTGCCATTCTATAGTCCCCTGTAAGCACCCTTATTGCATTAAGTGGGCTATAAGATGCCCCACCTACTAAGACAATAAGGATAAAAAGTAAGAAAAACTCCCTTATGCTACCTGTCTTTACCCTCCACTTTCTTGAAAAGATAACAAAGACCTTATGGCTAAGCGGCAGTAGCAGGGGCACGCCTGAGATAGTTAGGCAGTCAATAAAGATGTGAGATACTGCGCCAATGCCAATATAAAGCAGAGGGTGCCAGATGATGCCCAAGAGGAAAATTGCCAGCCAGGGAAATATTGAGTGGACCTCCCTTCTGTGTCCAAACCTTTTATTTATTGGATAGGAGATAAAGAAAAATATCCTTCCTATAAGGCTTTCTGGGTGGTCTATGTCTGGAAGCAGGCTTCCAATGCTTATGTAGGCAAGGCCGGCTTTATCTGCACCTATAACCTTTCCACAAAAAAGTGAGAAGGCAATGTGTGTAGG
>JAGGTC010000065.1 GCA_021163945.1 Deltaproteobacteria bacterium
TCATCTACATCATATCTTGTCATTAGCCTTGGATCTACATCCTCAAAAAGACTAACCCCATAGACTACTCCCTGATATATTTCCGTGAATTTTAGGTCCCAAATCTTCGAGGCAAAAATTGTGTTGGTTGTCATGTTAACTTTACTACAATGGTAAAACGAGCCAGGATTTTTGGGGACTGGCACTATATCCTTTCTACCCTTGTATTCTATTTCCATGAAGCCTTCTGGTAGTTCGCCCCAAGCAGGAAAACCGTACTCACCCATCGTGGCTATCTGCACCACAGGGATTGTTTTATCCATATCTTTCAATATCCATAGTAAATTTAGAGTTCCCTTCTCATTGTTCCTCTGTGTTTCCCATGCCTCTTTTATTCCCATCTGGGAGTAGGGTGCTGAAGGTATCTGAGCCAGGTTTGCTATTGCATCTGGTTCTTCTTCTATTATTATTTCTCTTAGGAAGAAGTAGTCTGTTATATCGCCGAAGATAAATTTGTATTCCCCGCTAAACTGGTCATTTATTGCTTTTTCTCTTTCATAAGGTTCGTATATCCTCGTTACGCTTTTACCTCCTACCTTTGCTACCAAGTTTCTTCTCAGTAAATTGTCTATGCCTACAACTGAGTACCCTCTTGAAGCAAGATTTATGCTGAGGGGAAACCCGAGATACCCATCTGCTCCTAATACTAATATCTTCATTTTAATTCCTCCCTATCTTCCTTATAACTACTTCTACATCTGAATATCCTATCACCAGTTTGTCTCCTTCTTTTATTTTTTCTCTCTCCCTGATATGTTTGGGTATAGTTATCCTATACCCTTTCAAAACTTTTACAATCTCGGCAGAGGATAGAGGTATTCGTGGTATTTCCCTCACGGCGACCACCTCAATGTAACTCCTACAATTATTAAATCTGTACTAGAACAGTATTTACAAGTCTCTGTGCACGTTCTTACTGGAAAATCTGTTAGAAAATGTTTTTTGCAATTCAAACACCTTACTATTAGTTGGATTTTCATGCTTTG
>JAGGTC010000075.1 GCA_021163945.1 Deltaproteobacteria bacterium
AGGCACTGGGATATAGTTTGCCTGAGATTAGAGAAGAATTCATCGGAGTAAGGGGCAAAGGACAGGTGAAAATCAATTTATATAATGAAGATATGAAGAAAAGCCTAAAAGAAATGTTTAGGGTCTTAAAACCTAATAAATATGCTGTGATAGTTATTGGCAACGCAACTTATCTTGGTAAAGAAATAAAAACAGTTGAATTTACAATAGCTCATGCTGAAAAAATAGGATTTAAGCTGGTAAGGAACATAGATAAAATCATCTTTGGGCTTTACAACGTAATGCAAAAGGAGAACATATTAATATTTCAAAAGAGGGGATAACATGAGCAATCAAGAAGAATACATCAGGCAACTTGAGCATGTTATAAGTAAATTCTTGGAGCCATTGAAGGGGATACCTTTTCCGCTTGCGATAAAGGCACTCACAGGTTTTAAGGTTTTGACTTTTGAACCATCAGTTGAGCAAAACAAGAAATTGTTAGAGCAACTTAGTAAGGCTGCACAACTTGGAGGTAGAAAGGCATTTGAAGAGGGTATCTTTACAGCGAGACCTAATGAGGCGGGTAATCATATCGAACCTTTTGTTGTTGATGCCCTTAAAGATGTGGGATTAAAAGCAGATAAACCCATTGCTAAAAGCGGCAAAAGAAAAGCAGCTGGCTATCCAGATATTCAAATAGAGGATGAATGGAATAGAACCATATACTTGGATTGTAAAACATATAACACCCTTACTAAAGATCAAACCTTTAGAACCTTTTATTTTTCTCCATCTAAAGACCCAAAGATTACCAAGGATGCTTTTCATCTTCTAATGAGTTTTGAACTTGATACAGCAGAAAGAGAAGGAAGAAGAGCATTCATTCCAGTTTCTTGGCAAATCTATACTTTGGATAAGTTACTGATACAGGTCAAGCACGAGTTTAATGCAAGCAACAAAGATCTTTACACTAAAGAATCCCTCCTTGCTCGAGGGAGAATAAGAAAATGATTAATGAGATGCCTCCAAGCGAAACG
>JAGGTC010000033.1 GCA_021163945.1 Deltaproteobacteria bacterium
AGGATTTGAGGTATGCGAAGGCAATTTTCGGTATTGAGAGTTTTACTTTTTTAAACAGAAAGTAAACTTCATTATATCTTACCCTTACTCTTCCTTATAGTGTTGGCAATTTTAACTTTAAGGTATTGTGTTTTTATGTTACTTAAAAGTTCTTTAGGTAACTTTGTTCTCCTATATAAATTTTCTTTCTCAAAATAATCTTTTTCAAAATCATAAATTTCTACTTTGCCATTGGTAAGGAAAATATAATGGTAATTTCCATAGTACACTGATAGCCCTCCAAACATGCTTTCCAAAATAGATTCTAAAGAATATCCGCGTAATTCATACTGCTTTGGATTTCTAATTCGGAGATCAAGAATAGGATCTGCTATGGTTTGTGAGAAAACATAAGATGGATAATTATGAATTTTTTCCGGTAAGAAGCTGCGTCCGGGGAAATTTTCACATAATCCTAAATAATCTAAAAGAGTTTTCGGTAAATCCTTTAGCGAAACAAACTTATCTATAAATCTTTGGTGCTCCTCTACAGTCTTTATAATAAGAGGCACGTGTAAGTTAACATTATAGAATTTCATACTGTGACCTAAAACGTTATGCTCATATAATTGCTGACCATGATCGCCGGTAATTACAAACACATTTTCCCCATATGAATTGATAAGCTTATACAATGAGCGAAGCACCTTATCCAGGTACTGCGATTCTCTTCTGTATAACTCTCTTAAATAATCTATACTCTTCTCGTCATATCGATAGCTTTCAAGAAGATTTCTTGAAGTAAAGTGAACTTTATGAACCTCCTTAATATATTTTACCATTTTATGCATATTTAACAGTGAATAACAGAAGTTGTATGAGATAAGAGGATAATACCATTCATGAGGCTCCATAAAATGAATGTATAGGAAAAATGGACTATTCATGCTTGATTGACACCGCTCTAACCACTCAGATATTTTACTCTTAATCTCCTGTGCTCCTTTATCCTTTTTAAATAATCCCA